>NZ_JAOZYC010000208.1:0-28445 GCF_035798155.1 Streptomyces endophyticus
GTACGGGCCCCGGGCCGCCCGCGACGCGGCGCGGGCGGGCGCGCACCGGGAGGCCGCCGCGCATCTGCGCCTCGTGCTGGGCGCTGTCGAACGCTACGGGCCCGCCGAGCTGGCCGATCTGCTGGAGCAGTACGCGGTCGAGAGCTACACCATCGGCGACTCGGACGCCGCCGTCACCGCGCAGCGGGAGGCGGTGGAGCTGCGTCGCGGCCTCGGCGAGCCGCGGGCGCTCGGCGCGGATCTGCGCTGGCTTTCGCGGATCCACTGGTGGGCGGGCGACGCGACGGCGGCGGAGACGGCCGCGCGCGAGGCCCTCGCGGTGCTCGAACGGGCCGGTGACGAGCGGCTGTTGGCGCTCGCCCTCAGCAATACGGCGCAGTTGCGGATGCTGTCGGACGCGTACGCGCAGGCCGTCGCGTACGGCGAGCGGGCCATCGCGCTGGCCCGCAGGGCGGGCGACCCGGCGATCCTGGCGCACGCGCTGAACAACGTCGGCTCGGCCCGCTGGCGGGACGGGGATCCGCTGGGGCAGCGGCAGTTGGAGGAGAGCCTGGCGGTGGCGCTCGACGCGGGCGAGGTGGAGCACGCGTGCCGCGCCTACGCCAACATCGTCTGGTCGCTCCTGGACGAGCTGCGGTTCACCGAGGCGGACCGGCATCTCGCCCCCGCCATCGATCTCGCCGACCGCGCGGAACACCTCGGGTTCCTGACCTACCTCCATGTCGAGTTGGCACTACGGAAGTTCGCGGCAGGCGACTGGGCGGAGGCCGAGCGGTACGCGCGGCTCGGCGCGGACGTCTTCCCGCCCGCCCGCTGCCCCGCCCTCACGGTCCTCGCCCGGATCCGGGCGCGACGCGGCGAGCCCGGCGGCGGTGAACTGCTCGACCAGGCCTGGCGGATCGCGGTCGGCACCGATGAGCTGCAGCGCCTCGGTCCGGTCGCCTCCGCCCGGGCGGAGGCCGCGTGGCTGCGCGGTGACCGGACGGGCGTGCTCGCCGCCGCCGAGCGGGTGCACGAGCGGGCCCGCCGGCTCGCCGCACCGCAGCGCTACGAGCTCGGCTACTGGCTGACGAGGGCGGGCAGGCCCGCACCGGCCGACGGGGCGACCCATCCCTACGCACTCCAGGCCGCGGGCCAGTGGGACAAGGCCGCCGAGCTGTGGCACACGGCGGGCTGCCCGTACGAGGAGGCGGCCGCCCTCGCCCAGAGCCCCGATCCGGCCGTCAAGCTGAGTGCGCTCACCACGCTGGACGCGCTGGGCGCCGCGCCGCTCGCCCGCCTGGTCCGCGCCGAGCTCCGCCAGCTCGGCATACGCCGTGTCCCCCGAGGGCCGTACGCGGCGGCGCGCGGCAACCCGGCAGGCCTGACCGACCGTCAACTCCAGGTGGTACGGCTCCTGATGCACGGACTGACCAACGCGGAGATCGCCGCACGCCTCGTCGTCTCCGTCCGTACGGTCGACAACCACGTGCGCGCGGTCCTGGAGAAACTCGACGCGCCCACCCGGCGCCGGGCCGCCCAGCGGGCCGCGGAGATCGGGCTCACGGCGACGGGCGAAACGTAGGTACCCGCCCGGCCCGAGGTGGGTGTCCCCCACGCATGCCCGTGCGCACGCGACGCCCGTAGAACGGGGCGGACGACACCCACTCGACACGGGGGATCGCATGACCACCACACCCGCACAGGCGGCGCGCCACGAACTGACCGGATTCCAGGGGACGTTGACCGGGCCCACGGACTCCGGATACGAGGAGGCCCGCGCCGTCTACAACGCGATGATCGACCGGCGTCCCGCGCTCGTGGCACGCTGCGCCGGCGCGGACGACGTGGCGAAGGTGATCGCCTTCGCCCGCCGCCACGAACTTCCGCTCGCGGTGCGCGGCGGCGGCCACCACGGCGCGGGCCTCGGCACCTGCGAGGCCGGCGTCGTCGCCGACCTGGCGCCCATGAACTCCGTCGAGGTCGACGCGGCCGCCCGCACCGTCACGGTCGGCGGCGGGGCCACCTGGGGCCTGGTCGACGCGGCGACGCACGAGCACGGCCTGGCCACGCCCAGCGGCATCATCTCCACCACCGGCGTCGGCGGCCTCACGCTCGGCGGCGGCCTCGGCCACCTCACCCGGGCCTGCGGCCTGACCGTCGACAACATCCTGGCGGCGGAGGTCGTCCTCGCCGACGGCACCCCGGTGCGCGCGGACGCCGACACCAACACGGACCTGTTCTGGGCGATCCGGGGCGGCGGCGGCAACTTCGGCGTCGTCACGTCCTTCACGTTCCGGCTGCACGAGGTGGGCACGGTGGTGGCCGGGCCGACGTTCTGGCCGGCCGAGCAGAGCGCCGAGATCCTGTCCGCCTACCGCGACTTCCTGCCCGCCGCGCCCCGCGACGTCAACTGCTTCTTCCTGTACGGGTCCGTGCCGCCGGCCCCGCCGTTCCCCGAGGAGCTGCATCTGCGGAAGATCTGCGGGGTCGTGTGGTGCCACACGTCCGGGGACCCGGAGGCCGCGGACCTGGCCATGGCGCCGCTCCTGGGCGACCTGCCCGCGCCGCTGCTGCACGCCGTCGCGCCGATGCCGCACCCCGCGATGCAGTCGATGTTCGACGGCCTCTATCCGCCGGGCCACCAGTGGTACTGGCGGGCCGACTTCGTCCGCGAGATCCCGGACGGAGCCGTGGAGCAGCACGCCAAGTTCGGACCGCAGACGCCGTCCATGCAGTCGACGATGCACCTGTACCCGATCGACGGGGCCGCCCACGACGTCGGTCCTTCCGACACCGCGTTCAGCTACCGGGACGCGCGCTGGGCGAGCGTGTTCGCGGGCGTCGACCCGGACCCGGCCAACGCCGATCTGCTGAGGCGCTGGACGGTCGACTACTTCGAGGCGCTGCACCCCTACTCGGCGGGCGGCGCCTACGTGAACATGATGATGGACGAGGGGCAGGAGCGGGTGCGGGCGAGCTACCGCGGCAACTACGCCCGCCTGGCCCGCGTCAAGGCGGCCCTCGACCCGGACAACGTGTTCCGCAGCAACCAGAACATCCAGCCGGACCCGGCCGCCCGGGACAACGTCCGGCCGTAACGGGCTCCGGCCCACGACGCGCCGCCCGGCCCACGGAAACGTAGCGTGGTCGCATGTGCTGGAGTGCGACGGCCGATCTGGTGGCGGGTGGCGCGATCACCGCCGTGGGCGTGGGGTGTGTGGCGCGGGCGGCGCGGACCCGGCCGCGGGCCGTGCCGCTCGCGGCGCTGCCGCTGCTGCTCGGGGCGCACCAGATCATCGAGGCGGTGATCTGGAACGACGGCGGTGGCACTGGCGGCGCGGTCACCGCGTGGGCGCTGATCGCGCTTCCGCTGCTGCCGATCTGGGTGCCGGCCGGTGTGTGGTGCGCGGTGGCCCCGCACGCCCGCCGTCGGCTCCTCGTGCCGCTCGCGGCGGGCGTCGTGACGGCGGGGGTGCTCGGGTACGTCCTGGCGACGAGCACGGTGACCGCCGAGGTCCGCGGTCACACGATGGGCTATGCGATCGGCCTGCCGCATGCCGGGTGGATCGTGGCGGGCTATCTGCTGGCGACGATCGGCTCGCTGCTGCTGTCGGGCGAGCGACGCCTGGTCCTGCTCGGTGTGCTGGCGGCGCTCGCCGCGGCAGTGTGCGCGGCGCTGTGGCGCTGGGAGTTCATCTCCACGTGGTGCGCCGGCGCCGCGCTCTGCTCGGTGGTGCTCTACGGGTGGCTGCGCGGGGATCCTCGTACGGTCAGCCGCAGTTGAGGTTGCTGACCGGGCTGATCTGCTGGCCCTGGGCGGGGCCGCTGTTCCAGAAGAGGATCACCCGGTGGTCGTGCACGCCCGCGCACCCGGCGCTGAGGGTGGTGCTGCCGCTGCCGACCCATGTCTGCTCGGCGTCGTCGGCCCAGCCCCACCAGCGCGAGCTCTGCAGCACGGCCTTGAACGTCCAGTTGTTGGCGCAGCCGGTGCTGTTGGCGGTCGCGGTGATGGTGCCGGGCGGCCCCTGCACCGGGATGCCGGGGTCGGAGTTGCAGCCGTCGGCCGCGACGGCCGGGGTGTGCGCGGTGGCGAGCCCGGCGAGGGTGAGGAACGCGGCGGCGAGCACCGAACGAATGGCACGCTTGGTGTGGTTCATGGGTCCACGGCTACCAGCCGCCCGCCGCCGTCGGCACCGGCCACGCGGTCCGCGTCCCTCTAAGGGATCAGTGGCTGTGGCGCCGGGCTGCCGTCAGTCGGTGATCGTCACACAGGGCAGGCCGACGCTGTCGCCGCCCCGGAAGCCCTCGGCGCACAGCCGGGTGCCGGCCGCGAAGTGCCGTTGTGGGTAGGCCTGGTCGCGGTAGGTGCGGAACGCGTCGACGTCCTCGACCTTGGTGTTCGCCGACCAGCCGTCGGTGGTCCACACGCGGGCGGAGATGCGGTGCGGCTGGTTGGTGTTCACGACGGACACCTCGACGCGGCCCAGGTAGGTACCGCTGTCGTAGGTCTCGATGCACACCGCGTTGTTGCACCACTTGCCGTCGGCGGCCGCCGGCTGGCCCACGGCGATGACGCAGCCGAGCGCGGCGACGGCCGCGGCCAGTGAGGAGAAGGTCTTCTTGGCGGCGGCCCGCATGGTGTCCCGCATGGGTGACTCCCTGTGTCTCGTACGACGTGGTGCGCGGGGCCCTGTGCCCGCGCCTCGCGCGCATCAACGTCGTACGCGACCAGGGGTTACGTCTCCTTCGACCGGACGGTGAGCTCCCCGTCGCCCGCTTCGACCCGGATCCGGCCGCCCGCCGCGATCTCGCCGTCGAGCAGCATCCGGGAGAGCCGGTTGTCGACCTCCCGCTGGATGGTGCGGCGCAGCGGGCGCGCCCCGTACTCGGGCTTGTGCCCGCGCCGGGCCAGCCACTCGACGGCTTCGGGGGCGAACTCGATGGTGATGTTCTGTGCGTGCAGGCGGCGCCGGGTCTCGTCGAGGAGGAGGTCGGTGATGCGGGCCAGCTGTTCGGTGCTCAGCCGCCGGAAGATCACGATCTCGTCGACGCGGTTGAGGAACTCCGGGCGGAAGTGCTCCCGCAGCGGGCGGAGCACCTGTTCGCGGCGCGCGGTCTCGTCCGCTTCGGAGCCGTCGGCTCGGAAGCCCAGCGCGGCGCCGCGTCCGGCGATGGCCTCGGAGCCCAGGTTGCTGGTCATCACGATGACCGTGTTGGTGAAGTTCACCGTGCGGCCCTGCGCGTCGGTGAGGCGTCCGTCGTCGAGGACCTGCAGCAGTGTGTTGAAGACATCGGGGTGTGCCTTCTCCACCTCGTCGAGCAGGACCAGCGAGTACGGGTGCCGGCGCACGGCCTCGGTGAGCTGCCCGGCCTCCTCGTGGCCGACGTAGCCGGGCGGCGCGCCCACCAGGCGGGAGACGGTGTGGCGCTCCTGGAACTCGCTCATGTCGAGCCGGACCAGGCGTTCCTGGCTGCCGAAGAGTGCCTCGGCGAGGGCGCGGGCCAGTTCGGTCTTGCCGACGCCGGTGGGGCCGAGGAAGAGGAAGCTGCCGATGGGCCGGTCGGGGCTGGCGAGCCCGGCGCGGGAACGCAGGACCGCCTCGGCGACGGCGGTGACGGCCTCGTCCTGGCCGATGACCCGCTCGTGCAGATGCTGTTCGAGGCCGAGGAGGCGCTCCTTCTCCTCCTGGGTGAGGCTGCTGACGGGGATGCCGGTCTGCCGGGACACGATCTCGGCGATGTCCTCGGCGGACACCTCGACGATGTGCCCGTCGCCGGGGTCGGGATCGCGGGCACCCTCGATCCGTCCGATCAACTCACCGATACGGTCGCGCAGTTCGGTGGCCCGCTCGTACTGTTCGGCGGCCACCGCCTCGTCCTTGTCGCGGGTGAGGTCGTCGACCTGGCGCTCCAGGGCGCGTACGTCGGTGGTCTTGGTGCGGTCGCGCAGCCGGACGCGGGCCCCCGCCTGGTCCATCAGGTCGATGGCCTTGTCGGGCAGGAAACGCTCGGTGAGATAGCGGTCGGACAGGTCGACGGCGGCGAGCAACGCCTCGTCCGCGTACCGGATCTGGTGGTGCGCCTCGTAGCGGTCGCGCAGTCCGCGCAGGATCTCCACGGCGTCGGCCGTCGACGGTTCGGGCACCAGGATCGGCTGGAAGCGGCGGGCGAGCGCGGCGTCCTTCTCGATGTGCCGCCGGTACTCCTCCAGGGTGGTGGCGCCGATGACGTGCAACTCGCCGCGCGCCAGGGCGGGTTTGAGCATGTTGCCCGCGTCCATGGAACCGCCTTCGGAGCCGCCGCTCGCGCCCGCGCCGACGACGGTGTGCAACTCGTCGATGAACACGACGAGTTCGTCCGGGTGGGCGCGCACTTCGTCGATGATGCCGCCCAGCCGTTCCTCGAAGTCGCCGCGGTAGCGGGTGCCCGCGACGACGCCCGACAGGTCGAGCGAGACGAGGCGGCGCCCGCGGAGTGTCTCGGGTACGTCGCCGTCGGCGATGCGTTGGGCGAGGCCCTCGACGATCGCGGTCTTGCCGACGCCCGCGTCGCCGATGAGCACGGGGTTGTTCTTGCCTCTGCGGGAGAGCACCTCGACGGTCTGCTCGATCTCCTCGTCGCGGCCGATGACCGGGTCGAGGCGGCCTTGTCGGGCCCGGTCGGTGAGGTCCTCGCCGAAGCGGTCCAGGTTGGGGGTGGGCGCCGTGGTCCTCGCCTGCGGGGCGCCGGGGCGGGTGTCGGCGGGTCCGGGAGGCGGGGTCTGCGGGGCCGGGTCCGGGGTGAAGCGGGCCTGGTTGAGGAGGTGTCCCGCCGCCGAGTCGGGGTTGGCCGCGAGCGCGAACACGATGTGGTCGGGGCCGATGTAGGCGACGCCCGACTCCCGCGCGATCACGTGTGCGTCGAGCAGGGCCCGCTTGACCGCGGGCGTCACGGAGAGGGACTGCGGGGTGCGGCTCGGCTCACCGCCGCCCGCGTGCCGGTCGATCTCCTCGGCCAGCCGGTCGGGATCGGCGCCGGCCCGCGTCACGAGGCCGCGCGTGGGTTCGAGGGAGAGCGCCGCCCACAGCAGGTGCCCGGTGTCGAGGTCACCGCGGCCGCGCTCGGTGGCGTAGTTCGCGGCCGTGGCGACGAGATGGCGGGCGGGCCCGCTCATCAGCCTGCCGATGTCGATCTGCCGTCGGCCACCGCCGAGGAACCGCGAGAAGAAGTCGCCGAAGGGGTCCTGTCCGTAGCCGTCGGACCCGGTGAATCCGCTGCTCATGCCCATCCGTCCCGGCGCGCGCCGTCCGCGTACGGCAGCGCTGCCTCGTCGACGTCCGTCCGGGGTGCGCGTAGCCCGCTGTGGCGTGGATAAACGTGGTGGGCCGAACGGGGCCGCGGCGTCAGGCGAAGCTGCGGCGGTACGTCTGCGGGCTGACGCCCGTGGTGCGCTTGAAGCGGTCGCGGAACGCGGTGGGTGAGCCGAAGCCGACCTGCGCGGCGATCCGCTCCACGGGGTGGGGTGTGGTCTCCAGCAGGTGCTGGGCCTGGCGGATGCGGGCGCGGTGCAGCCACTGCAGCGGCGTGCTGCCGGTCTGTTCGCGAAAGCGTCGCATGAGGGTGCGGGTGCTGACACCCGCGTGCGCGGCGATGTCGGCGAGGCCGAGGTCGCGTTCCAGGTTCTCCTGCAGCCAGGTGAGGAGCGGCTCGAAGGCCGAGCCCTGTGGCGTCGGCGCGTGGTCGTGCACGATGAACTGGGCCTGGCCGCCCTCGCGTTCGAGCGGCATGACGGAGAGCCGGGCCGCGTCGGCGGCGACCGCGGAGCCGTAGTCGCGGCGGATCATGTGCAGGCACAGGTCGAGTCCGGCGGCCGCGCCGGCCGAGGTGAGGATCTGGCCGTTGTCGACGTAGAGGACGGCGGGGTCGACCTCGATCTCCGGGTGGGTGGCGGCGAGCAGGTCGGCGCCGATCCAGTGGGTGGTGGCGCGCAGTCCGTCCAGGAGCCCGGTGGCGGCGAGGGGGAAGGTGCCGGAGCAGATCGAGGCGATCCGGGTGCCGTCGGCGGCGGCTGTGCGCAGCGCGTCGCGGACGGCGGGGGCGAGCGGGGCGGTGGGGTCGGCGGTGCCGGGCACGATGACCGTGTCCGCGCCCTTGAGCCCGTCGAGGCCGCGGGGCGCGCGGATCGTGAACGCCCCGGCGTCGACCTCCTCCCGCTCCGCGCACACCCGGACCTGGTAGCCGGGGCGGCCGTCGGGCAGCCGGGTGCGGCTGAAGACCTCGATGGGCGTCGCCAGGTCGAAGGGGATCACCTGATCGAGGGCGAGGACGGCGATGGTGTGCATGGCGGGAATCTAACCGATCCCCGGGTTCTCGCCACAGTGCCCGGCCGGTGGCCAGAGGCGTGACGGGGCTTGACGGGGCTTGACGGCCAGGTCACGGCGCCTGGCGATATCCCGTTGACAGTCGTCACTATTGCCACTGGGAGACCGGCCCGCACCTGACTAGCGTCGACGGCGATCCCGGCCGGACCGGGCGCGTGACCTGCGAAGGACCCCTCCCCCATGCGCATCCAGATCGTCCTCTACGACGGCTTCGACCCGCTCGATGTCGTCGCCCCCTTCGAGGTGCTGCACGCCGGCGCCGTCGCGTCCGGCGGGACCCTGGACGTGGAGCTGGTCTCCGCCGAAGGGCCGCGCGAGGTGGTCGGCGGGACCGGCGGGCTCGCGCTGCGCGCCACCGCCGCGCTCGATCCTGCGCGGGCGGACCTCGTGGTGGTGCCCGGCGCGTCCGGCCCTGTCGGCGACCCCGGCGAGACGCCGGACGAGGGCGCGGCTGAGGGCGCCGCTGATGACGCCTCGGAGGCGACGATCCCGGTGCTGATCGGGCGCACGCTCTCCACGGAGCTGCCCGCCCTGCTCGGCGCGGCCATGACCGGCCCCACGACGACGGTCGCGACCGTCTGTGGCGGCTCGCTCGTCCTGGCCCTTGCCGGACTCATCGAGGGACGCCCCGCGACCACCCACCACTTGGGACTCGACCTCCTCGAGGCCACCGGCGCCCGCGCGGTACGGGCCCGCGTCGTGGACGACGGCGATCTCGTCACCGGGGCCGGGGTCACCTCGGGGCTCGATCTCGCCCTGCATCTGCTGGAGCGGGAGGTGGGACCGCGGATCGCCCACGCCGTCGAGGAGTTGTTCGCGTACGAGCGTCGCGGCACGGTCTGGCGCTCGCGGGGGCCCGCACCCGCCGCCTTCTGAACCGCATCCGTACAGCCATTGATCCGTACAGCCATTGAGAGGAACCACCACCGCATGACCGTCGAAGGCATCTGGGACCTGTCCGTCTCCACCCCCATCGGCACGATCGCCGCCGTCGTCGAACTCCGGGGGGAGGGCGGGGAACTCACCGGCACCGCACACGGCGCGGGCGAGGAAGTCCCGCTCCACGACCTCGAATTGACCGGCGACGACCGGCTCACCTGGAAGCAGGCGGTCACCCGGCCGATGCGCCTGAACCTGGCCTTCGCCGTCACCTTCGACGGCGACACCCTGACCGGTACGTCCCGTGCCGGGCGGCTCCCGGCGTCGAAGGTGACCGGCACCCGGCGCCCCGAGCGGGCGGGCGCGGGCCGCTGACCATGACGAAATTCCTGCTCATCCTGCACGTCCTCGCCGCCGTGCTGACCGTCGGGCCGGTCACCGTCGCCGCGAGCATGTTCCCCGCGTCGCTGCGTGGCGCGCTCGGTTCGCCGGGGGACGCCGAGGCGCTCGCGACGCTGCGCACCCTGCACCGAATCTGCCGCGTCTACGCGGGCATCGGCGTCGCCGTGCCGCTCCTCGGGTTCGCGACCGCGAGCAGTCTCGGGGTGCTCGGCAGCCCTTGGCTCATCGTCTCGATCGTGCTGACGGCGGCGGCCGCGGCGGTCCTGGCCGTGTTCATCCTGCCCGCGCAGGAAACGGCGCTCGAAGCGGTCCGCGGGTCGGGGACACCCGTGGCCCCCCGGTCCGCCTCCCAATCCGCCTCCCAACTGGCCATGCTGACAGGCGTGTTCAATCTGCTGTGGGCGACCGTCACGGTCCTGATGATCCTGCGGCCCGGCTCCACGACCGGTTCCACGACCGGTTCCTGACGGGGACGTTGAACGGGGGACGAACAGTGGGCGAAGCTCGACGCCCGGACCGCCGCCCCGGCCCGCGGGTCCGTACCGTCGCCCGCATGGGATGGCTCGAGATCGCCCTCACCACCGCGGGGCTGCTGATCGGCGTGGTCTCCGTCGCCACGCCGTTCGCGGCGGACCGCAGGGCGCGGCGCAGCAAACGCGTCGGGTTCCGCAAGCAGATGGACATCGCGATAGGGCACAACGGCCCGGCCGGCGAGGGCGATCCGCGCTTCGGGCTCTTCAACGACCTGCCCGGGATGCGCGACGCGACCCTGGTGCTGCTGCGGATCGAGAACGACGGCTCGCGGCACGTCGAGGCGTCCGACTACATCGACGCGAACCACGGGCTCACCGCCGAGTTCCCCGGCCGCAGCATCCAGGCCCTCGATGTCACCCTGACCGATGAACACGCCAGCCTGTGGAGCCACTTCGAGGACGAACCGGGCCTGGTCGTCGCGGCACCGGGCACGCTGCGCATCCCCAAGGTCCCCCTGAAGCCGGGCGCGTACTACAAGATCCTGGTACTGCTCACGGGCGGCAGCGAAGGGGACAAGGTCACCGTCGCCGGTGACATCAAGGACGGCAAGCTGCACGAGAACCACAGCCTCACGCCGGACGAGAAGCCACCGGTGTTCAGCAGCCGGGCCCGCTGGACCACCGTCACGCTCGGCGTGGCACTGATCGCGGCGGCCACCCTGCCGCTGCTCACGCCGTCACCGCTGCCGGACGACTGCGAGTCGGGCAGGCTCCGGCTGACCGGGTCCACGGCCTTCGCCCCGGTACTGAAGGAGCTGGCGCAGAAGTACCGCGGGCATTGCGGGGACGAGCCGCGCATCACGGTCGCGGCGCGCGGCAGTCGCACCGGAGTGCGTGAACTCGCCCTGTCCGGCGAGGAGTCGGGCAGCACGGCGGGCGTCATCGCGTTCTCCGACGGACCCCGCCCGGCCAGCTACACACGGCTCAGCGAGAGCCGCATCGCGGTGTCCCTGTTCACGCTCGTCGCGCACGACGACGTCCGCCTCACGAACCTGTCCGTGGCCGACGTGCGGCGCGTCTACCGGGGCGAGATCCGCAACTGGTCCCAGTTGGGCGGGCCCGAGCTGCCGGTCGTCCTGGTCAGCCGCACCTCCGGCTCGGGCACCCGGTCCGCGCTCACGGCGCGGGTGCTCGCGGGCGCCGACGAGCCGCCCGCCTCATCGGACGACTGCGTCAACCGCACGGCCCGCACCGCCGCCCGCGTACTGCGCTGCGAGCTGGACTCCACGGAGCAGGTCCTGGACACCGTGGCCCACACGCCCGGCGCCCTCGGCTACAGCGAGCTGCGCGCCGCGTCGCCGCCGGACGCACCGAAGGGCCTGCACCGGCTCACCCTCGACGGCCATGCCCCGAACCCCGACCGGCTCGACGCGGGCGGCTATCCGTACCGCGAGATCGAGTACGCGTACACCTACGGTCGCCCGCCGGCGGACTCACTGGCCTCCAGCTTCCTCTCCTACGCCGTCGACAACGGCACGGGCAAGGGCGTCGTCGCCACACACGGTCACCTCCCGTGCGGGACCCCGGTGGGGCTGCGGGTGTGCGGCAAGGACGACTGACGCGTACGGCACCCTCAAGGACGACATCTCGGGGACGGCACCCACACCCCACAAGACGACACGCGCACCCCACCGAACGTACAATTTGTGGGTATTTCGGACGTGCCGTGCGTCCGGGAAGGCGAGGTGGCGTCATGGCCGGACCGACCCCGACCCGGCTGCACCGGGCCGCGCGGGCACCCGTCGCCGCGGCGTTCGTGTGCGCGAGCCTGTTCTCCGCGGGACCCGCCCTGGCCGACAGCGACGACGCCAAGGACAAGAGCGCCCAAGAACTGGCCGACGCGGCGAAGAAGGAACTCCTGGACGCGAAGTCCCTGCATCTGACGATGAAGAACGACGCGGACGACCGGGACACCCGCACTCCGGCGCTGATCGATCTGCGTCTCGACGAGAACGGAAACTGCACGGGCGAGCTGCGCATGGGCACCGGCGGCGCCAAGGGTGGCAGCGTCGACCTCGTGAAGCGCGGCGACGAGGTCTGGATCAAGCCGGACGCCATCTTCTGGAAGACCCAACTCCCAGGACGGAGCGGCGAGTTGGCGGCCGAACTGATCGGGGACCGCTATGTGCACGGCACCACCGACGACCCGATGCTCGACGGACTGTCCGGCACCTGCGACCTCGACTCGTTCCGAAAGCGGCTCAAGGACGGCTCGGACCGTGCCACCAAGGACGACCTCACGAAGGGCGACCAGAAGAAGGTCGCCGGCACCGAGGTCGTGCCGCTGACCTCCGGCGACAGCAAGGAACGCAGCACCCTCTACGTCACCGCCGACGCACCGCACCGGCTGGTGCGGGCCACCGAGAAGGGCTCCGGCGAGTCCCTGTCGATGACGCTGACCGACTACGGCAAGCCGGTACCGAAGAAGACACCGTCGGCGGACGACTCGGTCGACGTCTCGGACCTGCGCGGCACCGGCCCGTCGCAGGCGCCGCACGCCGCCTGAGTCCCGGCGCCGGTCACGATCCCTTCGGGTAGCGGACGAAGAGGATCCCCTGGACCTCGCCGTCCGGAGCGCCGTAGATGTGCGGGGCGTCCGCCGCCCAACGGGCGTGGCCGCCGGGCCCCGCGGTCGTGGGCGCGTCCGGCGGGCCGACGACGGCCGTCCCGGAGAGCACCATCAGGCTCTCCGTGGTGCGCTGGACGTGCGCCGCGGACTCCTGGGTCGCACCCTCGGCGATGGTGACGCGGAAGACGTCGGTGGCCGCGTCCGCATCCTCGTAGCGCTCGATCAGCACCGCGGTGACCGCGCTCCCGGAGACACCGGCCGCGCCCGCCCCGGCACCCGGCGGGTCGTCGAGGACCGCGCTGAGCGGGCGGCCGAGCGCGGTGGTCAGGGCGTAGAGGGTTTCGAGGGTGGGGTTGCGGCGTCCGGTCTCCAGCTCGGAGAGCGTGCCCTTGCCGACGCTCGAGCGGCGCGCGAGTTCGGACAGGGACAGGCCGCTGTCCTGGCGCAGCCGCTTCAGCCTGCGCCCCACTTCGTCACCAAGCCCCATTGCCCGGCCCCCTCCCGCGCCTTTCGGCGCGTGTTGACGTGTCGCCACCCGCGTCCTTAGTGTTCCACAAACAGAACGTTCTGTTCATGGAACGCTCCACAGGCTCACACCATCCTGCCCTCCCTGCCTTCGGAAGTGACACCCGCATGTCCTCGCTCGCCCGCATACGCGCCCTCGCACCACCCTCGGCCGTGACAGCGGGGCTCATCGCCACCACCGTCGGCGTGACCAGCGCGGCCGCCATCGTCTTCACCGCGGCGCGGACGGCGGGGGCGGACGCGCGGGAGGTGTCGTCGTGGATGCTGGCGCTGGGCGTCGGCATCGCCGTGACCACCGTGGGCCTGTCGCTGCGCAACAAGGCGCCCGTACTCACCTCCTGGTCGACTCCGGGCGCCGCGCTGCTCGCCACGAGCCTGAGCGGGGTGTCCATGGAGAAGGCCGTGGGCGCGTTCGTGTTCAGTGCCGTGCTGACCGTGGTGAGCGGCCTGACCGGGTGGTTCGCGCGGCTCATGGACCGGATCCCGGTGCCGCTCGCCTCCGCGCTGCTCGCGGGTGTGCTCCTGGACTTCGGGACGGGGCTCTTCGCGCAGATGGGCGGGCACTTCGGGATCGCGTTCCCGGTGTTCGCGCTGTATCTGCTCGCCCGTCGGCTGCTGCCGCGCTACGCCGTGGTGGTCGCGCTCGCCGGTGGCGTCGTGGCCTCCGTCCTCACCGGCGGCTGGCACCTGGAGCGGGTCCAACTGTCCCTTGCGCAGCCGGTGTTCACGACTCCCGAGCTCGACTGGAAGGTGCTCATCAGCGTCGGTGTGCCGCTGTTCGTGGTCACCATGGCCTCGCAGAATCTGCCGGGTGTCGCCGTGCTGCGCACGTCCGGGTACGAGGTGCCGATCTCGCCGGTCCTCACCTGGACCGGTGTCGCGCAGGCCGTGCTCGCACCGTTCGGCGCCTTCGGCCTCAACCTCGCGGCGCTGACCGCCGCGATCTGCACCGGCGAGGAGGCGCACCCCGACCGGAAGCGGCGCTATCTCGCGGCCGTGTGGGCGGGCATCTTCTACCTGTGCGTCGGCCTGCTCGGCGCGACCGTGGCCTCGCTGCTCGGCGCGATGCCGCACGCGCTGGTCCTGGCGGTCGCCGGGGTGGGCATGCTCGCCACCATCGAGTCCGCCCTGACCGGCGCGCTGTCGGACCCCAAGTCCAGGGAGGCGGCCGTCGTCACCTTCCTGGCGACGGCCTCCGGGGTGACACTGCTCGGCATCGGGTCCGCGTTCTGGGGGCTGCTCGCGGGCGTGCTCACCACGGTCGTCGCGTCGATGGCGCGGCGCCGCACCACCCCGTCGATGCCCGCGGCCCGGCCGGTCACGGCATCGTCGCGCACACCCGAGCGAACCTCCGTGTGACCTCCGACCACGCCGCGACGGCCGCGCCCCCCTCGGCCACCGCCGCGGCGTGCAGCCGGTCCCGGTCGAAGCCGTTCCGCGCCAGGGGCTCGTCGTCCCATCCGGCGATCCGCCCGGCCTCGGCCTCCGGGTGGAACTGGACGCCCCAGGCCCGCTCCCCCACCCGGAACGCCTGGTGCGGGCAGGCCTCGGTGGACGCCAGCCAGGCGGCGCCCGGCGGCAGTTCGGTGATCTGGTCGACGTGCCGCTCGATCGCCGGAACCGTGGCGCCGAGCCCGTGCAGCAGCGGATCCTCGGCGGCCTCGGGCCGCAGCCGAATCCGGGTGCTGCCGTACTCGGGCCGCCCGTGATTCCCCCGCACACGGCCGCCCGCCACGTGTGCGAGCAGTTGGCCGCCGAGGCAGATGCCGAGGACGGGCGTGCCGCCGTCGAGGGCCTGCGCGACGAGGCGGCGGGTGGCGGGCAGCCAGGGCGCACGCTCGTCGTCGTCCGGCAGGAAGCCGCCGCCCAGCACCACCAGCGGCCTGCCGTTCAGCGTCTCGGGCAGCGCCTCACCCTCGTACGGACGCAGGCCCTCCAGCGCGAGGCCCGCCTCGCGCAGCCAGTCGCCGACGCGGCCGGGGCCACCGCTCTTGGTGTTCTGCACGACCAGGACGGGGGCCACCCCTGGGTCAACTCCCTTGATATTCATGCCTGTTCGCCTCGTTCCGTACGCTGACCGGGATCAAACCCGGCGTTGATCCACGCAGCAGACCAGCGCGCGACGCGGCACGTCAACGCTCCCGCTGCCGTCCTACGCTGAGGAGCATGTCCGCACTCGCAGCCGCCGCCACCCGCTTCACCGGCCGTCCGGCCACCGCCCAGCGGCGCCTCTCGTCCCACCTCGGCGAGGTCACCCTCGACGACGGCCGCGTGGTGATCGTGAAGCAGGCCGACGACCCGGCGGCGGTGCGCGCGGAGGCGGCCGGGCTCCGGTGGCTCGCGGCGGCCGAAGCGGTGGCGGTGCCCACGGTGCACGGCTACGACGAGCGGTGTCTGGTCGTCGACCGGGTCGCGCAGGGGCGGCCGGGCGGGGACGCCGCGGTGCGCTTCGGCGAGGGGCTCGCGCGGCTGCACGCAGCCGGGGCCCCGGCATTCGGCGCGGCGCCGCCCGGAGGGCCGACGGAGGCGTACATCGGGCTCGCCCCCATGCGCAATGTGCCGGGCGACGACTGGCCCCGCTGGTACGCCACCCATCGAGTACTCCCCTATCTGCGCGCCGCCGTGGACGCCGACACCCTCTCCCCCGCCGAGGCGCGGCCCATCGAGCGGGTCTGCGAGCGGCTGCCCGAACTCGCGGGCCCCGCCGAGCCGCCTGCCCGGCTGCACGGCGACCTGTGGAACGGCAACCTGTTGTGGGGCGCCGACGGCGCGGCCCGGCTCATCGACCCGGCCGCGCACGGCGGGCACCGCGAGACCGATCTCGCGATGCTGCACCTGTTCGGCGCGCCGCACCTGGACCGGATCCTCGACGGCTACCAGCAGGTCGCGCCGCTCGCCGACGGCTGGCGCGACCGCGTCCCGCTGCACCAGCTCTTCCCGCTCCTGGTGCACACGGTGCTGTTCGGCCGCGGCTACGCCGAGCAGACGGTGGCCGCGGCCCGCTCCCAACTCCCGTAACCGCTACGCGGTCGCGAACCGCGTGAGCACCGCCTCCGGGCGTACGCCGGGCAGCGCGGCCCGGAACGTCCGGTAGTAGCCGAGCTCCTCCTTGCTGCGCAGTTCGGGCGCGCCGTCCTCGGCGGCCGCCGTCGCGAACTCCTCGTCCGTGATGCGGCTGTCCCACAGCGGGCTCAGGACGCTCTCCGCGCCACTGCCCGTGCCGAACTGCTCCTTGCGCCGCCACAGCAGGTGCTCGGGGAGCCAGCCCGCGAAGGCGCGGCGCAGGTGCCCCTTCTCCATGCCGTCGGCTGTGTCGTTGTCAAGCCCCTTGACCTGCGCGGGAAGTGACATGGCGTGCGCGATGACGTCCCGGTCGAGGAACGGGACGCGTGCCTCCAGGCCGTGGGCCATGGTGACGCGGTCGCAGCGCTGGAGGTTGAGGCCGTGCAACGCGCCTATGGTGCGGCGCAGTTCGGCGTCCAGCTCGTCGGGGGCGGCGTGCCGCTCGTGGTAGTAGCCGTATCCGGCGAAGAGTTCATCGGCGCCCTCGCCGGTGAGGACCGCCTTGACGTGCCGGGAAGCGAGTTCGGACAGGAACCAGTTGGGTACCGCGCTGCGGATGAGGCTGGCGTCGAAGGACTCCACGCACCCGACCACCTCGTCGAGCACCCGGGCGGCGGCCTCGGCGTCGAGCACCGCCTCGTGGTGCTCCGTGCCCAGGAACGCGGCGGCGTCCCGCGCGGCGAGCAGGTCCGGGGAGTCCTCCGTGCCGACGGCGAAGGTCTTGAGGCGGCGGCCCTGGCGGGCGTACTCGTCGGCGGCGACCGCGGCGACGAGGCTGGAGTCGAGCCCGCCGGACAGGAACACACCGACCTCGACGTCCGCCATCAGATGCCGGCGGACGGAGTCGGAGACGGCCTCGAAGGTGGCCTTTTCGACGACCTGCTCGGCCACCCCGCCCCAGGCGCCTGTCACTTCGGGAACCGGCTCCGCGAAGCGGCGCAGGCCATCCTCTGGCGTCCACCAGTGTCCGGGCGGGAAGATCTCGGCGTCGGGCTGTACATCGGGGTGGAACGCGCGCAGTTCGGAGGCGAAGTGCACGGCGGTGTCCGTGCGCGCCCAGTACAGCGGCTTGACGCCGATGGCGTCGCGGGCGGCGACGAACCGGCCGCCCGGCGTGGCCGCGCACAGCGCCCACATGCCGCGGAGCCGGAGCAGGCCCGCGGGCCCTTCCGTGCGCAGCACGGCGAGCGCCGCCGCCGAGTCGGAGGAGGAGCCGAAGGCCTCGGTGGGCAGCTCCTCGCGCAGTGCCTTGTGGTTGTAGATCTCGCCGTTGCACACGAGCGACCAGTCGTCGTCGCCGTGGATGCCGCCGAGGGGCTGGTGCCCGCCGTCGAGGTCGACGATGGAGAGGCGGCGGTGGCCGAGCCAGGTGTGGCCGCCGACCGTTCGGGTCCCGCTGTCGTCGGGTCCGCGGTGGGCGAGCCGGTCGAGCATTCCCTGTGCCGCCGCGTCGGCGCACTCGGTGTCGAGACTTCCGTGATGGCTGTGTATGGCTGCGATTCCGCACATGTGGATCGACCATAGGGCGGTGCGTGCGAATGGAACAATGCGAGTTGCTCTATACGCACGGCGCTGTGGCAGGGTTGCGGCATGGCAGCGGAGAACCTGAGCAGCGTGCACCGCGCGCTGGACGTGCTGCGCGCTCTCGCGCAGGGCCCGATGGGCGTGCAGGAAGTGGCCCAGGCGGTGGGCCGGGAGAAGACGCAGGTGTCACGGACCCTGAAGGTCCTGGCACAGGAGGGGTTCCTGGAGCGGGATCCGCGCACGCTGCGCTATCGCGTCGGCTGGCAGCTGCTCGCGCTGGCCTCGTCGGCGGGCGAGGAGCGGCTTTACGGGGAGGCGCCGCCGGTGCTGCGGGATCTGGTGCACCGCGTCGGGGAACCGGCATATCTGACGGTGCTGTCCGGGCACGGTGTGGTGACCGTGCTCACCGAGCGCACCTCGCGTGGCCTTCAGGCGCACGAGTGGATCGGCCGTACCTCGCCCCTGAACTGCACGTCCGCGGGCCGCGCCCTGCTGTTCGGGCTGCCCGACGACCAGGTGGCGGCGCTCCTGACGACCGAGAACGGGGCGCCGCTGCCCGGCACGGACGCGGCACCCCGCGACGCATCGGCCGTGCTGGAGCGGCTGCGGGCTGAGCGGGCGCGCGGCTTCGCGGTGGCCGCGGAGGAGATGGAGCCGGGCCTGATCGCGGTCGCCGTCCCGGTGCACGACCACCGGGGCGATGTGGTGGCGGCCGTCAATGTGTCGGCGCCCGTGTTCCGGCTGCCTCCGGAGGCGCTGCCGCAGGTGGCGGAGGCGGTGGTCGCGGCGGCGCACCAGCTGTCGGCCCGGCTCAACGGGGCGCCGCCGCGCGGGTGAGCTTGTGATTTATCCACTCGTCTTAGTCGGTGGAACAGGTGATCGTGTTGATCATCATGCGGAAGACTGAGTGCGTGACGCTTCCTGCTCCGCTTGCCGCTGCTGAAGAGATTCACGATCACCTCATCGATCAGCTCAACCTCGCCCTGCGCCGGCCCGGGATGTACGGGGGCGAGGTGGCTTTCCGGATCCTGATTGACCACCTGCTGTTCGTCGAGCGCCAGCCCGAGGCGTGGGATCAGCTGAAGCAGAGTTGGGAAGAGCAGGGGCTCTGGACCCCCATCGGCCCCGGCGGAGCCTTCCAGGATGTCTTCCCCGCGCAGGGTGGCTGCTACGAAGTCGCCTCGGTATACGCGGAGTTCGCGCGGCGACGCGGATGGCTCAAGCCCGATCGCGTACTCACGGCTGAGGAGTACGAGTCCCTCACAGGCCGAGTCCGGAGGTGGGCCGCAGCTGACCGCACCTGGGCTGACGTGACGGCGGAGTTCGGTCCTCCCTCTGTGCTGTTCGGAGGGAACAATCCCCTGTACGGGAAGACGCTCGGCTACCTCTCGGAGGATCCGCAGCAGTCGGCGGTGGTCTTCCACCTGTGGAACGGCAGCGAACCGGGGGCCGAACCGAGGCCGCCCGGGCATGTGCAACCGTTGCTCCTCGCAGTGCGTTTCGGCGGTGGCTCGTTCCGCGGATCATTGACCTTCACCCCCGAGGGCGAGCGGAGAAAGCCGAGGGTCGGGGATCCCTGCCTGCCGCAGTAGCGGTCCGACTGTGGGCGCAGGTCACCCACATGGGGATTTCCAGGACAGCGGCCCCGCCCCCGCATGATTCTGGATCTCCAAGAGTTACGGAATCGACGTGAAGGACGTGCCGGTGAGCGTGGTGGAACAGGGCGTGCTGGGCGATCCGCTGGCGGAACTGTCACGCCTCCGGGGGCCTTCTACGACTGCCTGACCGCTCGGCGTGACGCGCTGTTCGAGCTCACCGACGTGGTGCTGTGCGCCGACGGTCCGGTGAAGACCCTGGTCGGCCTGGCGCTGGCTCCCGAGCACCGGCGCGGGCACGGGGCCCTGTACGGCGCGCTGAACCGGGGCCGCCTGGACGTCGAGCGGCTGCGGGTCGAGCTGGTGGGCCTGCCACTGCCCCGTGCCGCTGACGGCCACCCGGTGCTGGCGGTGGACGTCTCGCCGTGGCTTCGGCCCGATGCCGACACGAGCGACGCCCGCTCGCTCTGCCACACCTACGGCCGGGGCGACGCCAGGCACCAGATGATCCCGGGCTGGCCGTACTCGTGGGTCGTGGCCCTGGAAGCGGGCCGGACCTCGTGGATCGCCCCGCTGGACGCGGTGCGGCTGCGGCCCGGTGGCGACCTGGCCGCCGTCACCGCTGCACAGCTGCGGGACCTCGTCGAGCGCCTGGTCGCCGCAGGTCAGTGGAGCCCGGGCGACCCGTCGGTGTGGATCGTGGCCGACGCCGGTTACGACGTTATGCGGCTGGCCTACCTGCTGCGTGACCTGCCCGTGGAGATCCTGGGACGTCTGCGCTCGGACCGGGTGATGCGCCGTCCGGCGCCGACCCGTGCGGAGTTCGCCCTGGCCAACCCGGCCGGCGGGCGCCCGCCCAAGCACGGCGGCGAGTTCATCTTCAAGGACACCAGGACCTGGGGCGCCCCGGACGTGGAGACGAAGTCTGAGACCACCCGCTACGGCACCGCTCACGCCCAGAGCTGGGACCGGCTCCGCCCCGAGTTGCAAGGGCGCGCCGCCTGGCGGGATCACCCCGGCCAGCTCCCGGTTATCGAGGGCACCGTCATCCGACTCCAGGTCGGCCACCTGCCCAGCGGCGGCGACCCCAAGCCCCTGTGGCTGTGGTGGTCACGGCCTGCGGGAAGCCGAAGCGGCGGATCGCTGGACCTGGCTGATCGTCACCGCCCACACCCAGCTCCGCCTCGCCCGCCCCTTGGCCACCGACCGGCGACGGCCGTGGGAGAAGCCGGCCGAACCGAACAAACTCACCCCAGCCCGAGTCCGACGCGGGTTCCGACACCTGCACGCCAGAACCTCAACACCAGCCGCAGTGTCGAAACCCACCCGCCCCGGCTCTGGCCGCCCGCCCGGCTCCAAGAACCGCCGCCCCGCGAACCGCTACGACGTGGGCCTGCTCCCGGCCACCGGCGAGCCCCACCGCCGACCGGCTCACCACAAGGTCGGCACCAAACCACGCCGCACCGGATAAATCACAAGCTCACTCAGGGAATGCGGGCCACGCCCACGTAGATGCCGCTCTCCTCGGCCGCGGGCGCGGCCTCGTCGCGGAACCATTCGGTGGCGGTCACGAGGCCCGGTGCCACGAGGTCGAGGCCATCGAAGAAGCGGCCCACGCCCTCACGGGTGCGGAAGCCGAGCTTCATGCCCGCCTTGGCGTACTGCTCACGCACCAGCGCGCCCTGCTCGACGAACAGGTCGGACGCCGCGTTCGACAGGGTGAGGTAGCTGCCGGACGGCAGCTCGGAGATCAGCGAGGACACGATGCCGTACGCCTCGTCGTCGTCGGCGATGAAGTGCATGAGCGCGATGAGCGACAGACCGACGGGCCGGCTGAAGTCGAGGACGGTGCGGGCGTGTTCGAGGATGGCGCCCGGCTCGCGGACGTCGCCCTCGATGTAGTCGGTGGCACCCTCGGAGCTGCTGACGAGCAGCGCCTGCGCGTGCCGCAGCACGATGGGGTCGTTGTCGGTGTAGACGACCTTGGCCGTCGGGACGACCCGCTGCACGATCTGGTGCAGGTTCGGCGCGGTCGGGATGCCGGTGCCGATGTCCAGGTACTGGTCGACGCCCTGCCCGGCGAGCCAGGCGGCGGCCCGGTGCATGAACTCCCGGTTCTGTCGCGCCGCGTCCCGCGCCTCGGGCGGCAGCTGCTCGCCGACGGCCTCGTCGACGGGGTAGTTGTCCTTGCCGCCGAGCAGCCAGTCGTAGACCCGCGCGGGGTGCGCCTGACTGGTGTCGATACGGGGCCGGGGAGCAGGTGCCGTCATGAGGACTCTCCAACGTCGCTGTGCGGTGCGGGGCGGGGCGATACGTGTTGACCTGCCCGCAGTCTGTCATGCCAACTCCCGGCATTCACCACGGAGTTGCAGGTCACGGCGGGTGCGCGGGCGACAGCGCACGGTACTCGCGAGCCTCCCGCATCCCTGCCCCGCGCCCTCTATCCTTGATCACCCACCCATGTTCCACCCTGAGGAGCCACCGTGCGCGACTGGCAGCGCGAGCTGGACCTGGAGCCGCACGGCGAGGGCGGCTACTTCCGCCGCGTCTACACGAGCCCGCACGACCTGTCGACGCCGCACGGGCCCCGCCCCTCGGCGTCATCGATCTACTACCTGCTCGACGAGCGGCAGCCCAGCGGCCTGCTGCACCGCAACCGCAGCGACATCCTGCACTTCCTGATCGACGGCGGCCCCCTGGAGTACGTGACCGTCACCCCCGACGGCACCCTCCACCGCACCACCCTCGGCCCGGACGACGAGCGCTTCCTGCTGGTGCCGGGCGGCGACTGGAAGGCCTCCCACCTGCTCGACGGCGCCCGCCACGGGCTGGTGGCGGAGGTCGTCACCCCGGGCTTCGACTACACGGACCACGAGTTCGCGACGCGCGCCGTACTGGACGAGTATCCGCATCTCACGGAGGAGCTGCGGGAGTTCGTACGCGGATGAGCCGAGGTCAGCCGAGCGTGCGCACAGGGCTCCCCGCCAGGTACGCCTCGATGTCCTCGACGGCGCCCTGGAAGAACCCCTCGTAGTTGCGGCGCGTGACGTAGCCGAGGTGCGGCAGGCCGAGGAAGTTCGGGGCGGTGCGCAGGGGGTGGTCGGCCGGGAGGGGTTCGGTGTCGAAGACGTCGCTGCCCGCGCCGGCGATCCAGCCCTCGCGCAGCGCCCGCACCAGCGCCTCCTGGTCGACGATCGCGGCGCGTGAGGTGTTGACCAGGTAGGCGGTGCGGCGCATGCGGCGCAGCTCGTCGGCGCCGAGCAGGCCGCGGGTGCGCTCGCCCAGGACGAGGTGGACGGAGACGAAGTCGCTGGTGTCGAGGAGTTCTTCCTTCGAGGCGGCGAGGGTGGCACCGGCTTCGGCGGCCCGCTCGGCGGTGAGGTGCCGGCTCCACGCCGTGACGTCCATGCCGAAGGCGGCGCCGACGCGTGCGACCCGTGCGCCGATCTTGCCGAGTCCGAGCAGGCCGAGCCGGCGGCCGTGCAGGTCGGCGCCGAGGGTGGACTGCCAGGGGCCGCCGTCGCGCAGATTGCCGCCCTCGGTGAGGACGCCGCGGGCGAGACCCAGGATCAGGGCCCAGGTGAGCTCGACGGGCGGTTCGGGGTTGCTCGCGGTGCCGCAGACCGTGACGCCGTGCGCGGCGGCGGCGTCGAGGTCGATGGACGCGTTGCGCATGCCCGACGTGACGAGGAGCCGCAGCTTCGGCAGGCGTGCGATCAACTCGGCGGGAAACGGGGTGCGTTCGCGCATCACGACGACGATCTCGCAGTCGCCGAGCAGCGCGACGAGTTCGTCGTGTGTGTCGACATACCGATTCAGGTACGTGACGTCGGCACGGTCCGACAGGCGGTCCCAGTCGGCCAGTTCACGGGCGACACCCTGGTAGTCGTCGAGTACGGCGCACCGCAGCATGCTCACATCACTCCTGGTTCGAAGGTCGGCTCGAAGGTCGGCTCGAAGGCTGGCTCGAAGATCGTCCAGAAACCTTAACCGGCAGCCCTGGTACGGACTTTTGCGTACTCCCTTGACGCCCCTTGGCCTCACCCCTTAAATCAACCCTTGAACAGAGCACATCAAGCGCAGCTTTCTTGCCTTCACTTTCTGGCGTGCCGCGGGACGGCACGACCCCCTACCCGAAGTGATGTGATGCCCCATGCGCAGTTCACTGCGCCCTCTGAGCCGCAGACTCCCGCTGGGCGCCGCGGCCCTGCTGTGTGTCGCCGCGGCGTTCGTGCCCACGGCGAACGCCGCGGACGCCGACGATGCCGACGGCGGCGCGCGCACCGCGGCGGTCACCTTCTCCGACGACTTCGACGGGCCCGCGGGCTCGGCGGTCGACGGTGCGAAGTGGCAGACCGAGACCGGAGACAACGTCAACAACCACGAGCGGCAGTACTACACGGCGGGCAACAACAACGCCGCGCTCGACGGCCAGGGCAACCTGGTCATCACCGCCCGCAAGGAGAACCCCGCCAACTACCAGTGCTGGTACGGGTCGTGCCAGTACACCTCGGCGCGCCTCAACACGTCGGGGAAGTTCCAGACGACCCACGGCCACGTCGAGGCCCGGATGAAGATCCCGCGCGGGCAGGGCATGTGGCCCGCGTTCTGGATGCTGGGCAGTGACATCGGCTCGGCCGGCTGGCCCAACTGCGGCGAGATCGACGTCATGGAGAACGTGGGCTCCGAACCGTCGACAGTCCACGGCACCATCCACGGCCCCGGCTACTCCGGTGCCGGCGGGATCGGCGCGGGCCACTCGCTGCCCGGCGGCCAGGCCTTCGCGGACGCCTTCCACACGTTCGCGGTGGACTGGACACCCAACAAGATCACCTGGTCGGTGGACGGAACGGTGTACCAGACCCGGACGCCCGCCGACGTCGGCGGCAACCAGTGGGTCTTCGAGAAGCCGTTCTTCTTGATCCTGAACCTCGCCGTGGGCGGGGACTGGCCGGGCGACCCGGACGCCGGGACGCAGTTCCCGCAGCAGCTGGTGGTGGATTACGTGCGGGTGAGCACGTGAGTACGTGCATGTGAAGACGCGCACGTGAGTACGTGCAGGTGAGCACCGTGCACCCGAGAACGTAAGGGTGCGACGAGGGGCCCGGCGCCATGGTGTGCGCCGGGCCCCTCGTCGTCGGTTTCGGTCAGGCCGACGTGCGGCACTCCGGGTGGCCCCAGCCGTCGGGGTTCTTGGCGATGTCCTCCCCGGCGGCGTACGAGCGGCCGCAGCGGCAGCGGCCGGGGAACTTCGCCTTGAGGGTGCGCGAGGAGGAGCCGGAGGAGGCCCGCTTGGCGGGCGCCGACTTCGCCCGCGGTGGCTTGGCGGAGGACGGGCTGGACGGCGGCGGCTCGGGGGAGCCGAGCGCGCTGCCCGCGTCCTGCTGGGCGATGGCGGCCTGGCTGGCGGCGCGGTCCGCGAAGTCGTTCAGCGGGTCGCCGTCGACCTGGTGCGCTGGCACGTACTTGAACTCGACCGCGCGACCTTCGAGCAGCGCGTCGATCCGCTGCACCAGCTCCTGGTTGGCGACGGGCTTGCCCGCGGACGTCTTCCAGCCCTTGCGCTTCCAGCCGGGCAGCCACGTGGTGACCGCCTTCATCGCGTACTGCGAGTCCATCCGCACCTCGAGCGGTACGTCCGCGGCCACTGTGCTCAACAGCCGTTCCAGGGCGGTGAGTTCGGCGACGTTGTTCGTCGCGGTGCCGAGCGCGCCGGCCTCCCACTGCACGGGCTTCTCGTCACCGTCGGCGACGACCCAGGCCCAAGCCGCAGGTCCGGGGTTTCCTTTGGACGCGCCGTCACACGCGGCGATCACACGTTCTGCCATGCCCCCGATCATGCCAGGTCAGTGGTCGAGGTCGACGCGGACGGTCAGCAGATCGACCCCGAGGCCGCGGACGGCGGCGCTGTTGAGGCGCGGCAGGGACCTGAGGCGGGCGCGGGCGTCGTCCTCGGGCAGCAGGTGCGCAGTGCCGCTGTGCCACTGGCCGCGCAGGCGGACGCGGACGCTGGGATCGGCCTGGATGTTGCGCACGTACTGGGACTTGAACCCGAACTCCGAGACCAGCCAGAAGGCCCCGCCGACGCGCCGCCCGCCGACCGGGGTGCGGCGCGCGAGCCCCGACGTGCGCCCGGTCGTCTCCAGGAGGACCTGGGTCGGCAGCCGCCGGGTCACGGGGTTGGCGACATGGCGCTGGAAGGTGGTGACGAGCCGGTGCTTGGTCTCGTGGAAGCGCGTCATGGGCGCACTCTAGACCGGGAGCGCGCGACGGAAAGAGGAAGCCCCGGCCGCGACGGGGGACCACGGCCGGGGCGGCTTGAAGTGGGACACGGATGGCGGTCGCCTCTCGGCGGGGGGCTCCACAGGGCTTCAGCCGAACGATCTTCCCTGCAGGCGATAGGTAGGGCCCGGGGACACTGTTCCATCCGTGTCCACATCTGAGTCAACGGACCGGGTGGCAGGGTTGTTCCCGGCGGCGCCGGGACGAGGCGTGAGGCGCGTCACGACCGCTGCCGCTCGGTGACGGTTCGGCCCGCCCACGGCGAACCCCGACGAAAGGAACGTTGATGCCCGAGCTGCGCGCGGCCCGCGAGGACGACCATCCCGCGCTCGTACGGCGCGTCCAGGAGTGGTGGGGCGACTCGCGCACGCCGCAGGAGGCCCGCGAGTTGTCGCTGCTGCTCCCCCGCCTGTTCCTCCAGTTCTTCGCGGGCACCAGCCTGGTGGCGCAGGACGCCACGGGTCTGCGGGCGTTCCTGGTGGGCCTGTACGCCGCCGATGACGACACCTCCGCGTACATCCACTTCGTGGGCGTCGATCCGGCGCTGCGCGGCTCGGGTGTCGGGCGGGCGCTGTACGAGGAGTTCTTCCGGCGGGCGGAGCGGGCCGGGCGCAAGGACGTGCGGGCGGTCACCTCGCCGGGGAACACCGGGTCGATCGCATTCCACCGGGCGCTGGGGTTCGTGGTGGAGCCGGGTGACCGGGAGGTGGGCGGGGTCGCGGTGCGCGCGGACTACGACGGTCCGGGGCAGCATCGGGTGTGTTTCCGGCGACCGTTGTGAGGGACGGCCGGGGCTCGCGTTCTAGGCTGCGACGATGATCTTCCGCCCGGCTTCCCGACGTCTGTCGGCTTTGTGCCTCGCCCTGACCGTTTCGTTCGCGCTGTCCGCCTGCTCGTCACCGGGCTCCGGGGGCAGCTCCCCGCGCGTCGAACGGCCGAGGCCGGACGCGCAGTTCGACTACCAGATCGGCGGCGCGTACAAGCCGCCCGCCGGGGTGCGGGCCGTCTCGCGGGACCGCGGGGACGCGCCCGCGCGCGGGCTCTACAACGTCTGCTACGTGAATGCCTTCCAGGCCCAGCCCGGCGCGGTGAAGTGGTGGCGGGCCCACCACGACGACCTGCTGCTGCGGGACGGCGAGGGGAAGTTGGTGGTCGACGCGGACTGGCACGAGCCGCTGTTCGACATCTCCACGAATACGAAGCGCGCGCGTCTCGCGAACATCGTGGGCGGCTGGATCCGGGGCTGCGCCGACGACGGCTACCAGGCCGTCGAGCCGGACAACCTCGACTCCTACGAGCGTTCCGACGGGCTGCTGGACTCCGCCGACGCGGTCGCGTTCGCGCGGCTCATCTCGGACCGGTCGCACGGGGCCGGGCTCGCGGTCGGGCAGAAGAACGCCGCGGAACTCCTGCCGGAGCGCCGCGACATCGGGTTCGACTTCGCGGTGACGGAGGAGTGCCAGACCCACGACGAGTGCCGGGGGTACGCGTCGGCGTACGACGACCGGGTCTTCGCCGTGGAGTACCGCGAGGCCGACTTCGAGCGGGCGTGCCGCGCGTGGGGCGACCGGCTCTCGATCGTGCTGCGCGACATGGACGTGCGGCCTGCGGGCACGAAGGGGTATGTGCGGCGGGCCTGTTGAGCGGCGGCGGGGTCAGGCCTTCCGGGCCGGGTCGCTCAGCGTGTCGAGGCGGCGCTTGATCGCGTCGAGGGCACCGGGGCGCCGGCCCGGCACCTGTTCCCGCAGGGCGGTCAGTCCGGCGGCATGCCCCCGGGCCCGGTCCGGGTCGCGGACCTGCTCGAACTGGTGATGGGCGCGGTCGACGGCCGCCTCCACGTCCTCGTCGGAGGGCGCCTCGCCACGCGCGATCCGAGCGTGCGCCACGGCGATCCACAACTCGCAACTGCGTCCCGGCTCATCGGCCAGCCGCGCGAGGTCGGCGCGCACCTCCATCCAGTGCACGACCTGCGAGGACCGCATCCCATACACCCGCAACGCCTCCCCCTCCCACGCAGCAGCAATCGACGCGGCCTCCCCGTGCCGCCCCGCCTGCACGGCAGCGAGCAGCAACGCGTGCGGATCGGGTTCGGCGGGCTGGGTGGGCTGGGCGGTCGCTGCGGGCGCAACGGCGGGCATCGGCGGGGCGGCGGGGGCCGGGGCGGGCGTGGGCGCTGCGGGTACGGGGGCCGGGACGGGTGAGACGGGCGTGGATGCTGCCGGTGCAGGAGCCGACAGGGCCGCAGGGCCGGGTGAGACGGACGTGGGCGCTGCGGACGCAGGGGCCGGCACGGCCGCCGGGGCGGGCCGGATCGGCGTGGGCGCTGCGGGTACGGGGGCTGCTGTGACGGATGTCGGGGCGGGCTGCGGGCTGGCGGGAGCGGCCACCGGGGGCGGGGTGACCGGGCTCGGGGCCGGAGCCTTGGCGAGCTGCACGGCAGGTCCGGTGGGGGCAGGAGGCGAAGTCTGAGCAGGGGCCGAGGTCGGGCCCGGGCCTGAAGTCGATGCCCGGTCCGGGGCAGGTGCAGGCGCCGCAACCACGGCAGGGGCCGAACCGGAATCCGAAGCCGGAACCGGAGCGGGCACCGGGCCCACCGCCACGCCGACGACCGAGGCCGGAACCGGAGCGGACCCCGGGCCCGCCGCCGATATCGGAGCCGAGGCCGGGACGGGAGCGGGCCCCGGGCTCGCCGCCACGTCGGCGGCCGAGGCCGGAACCGGAGCGGGCACCG
>NZ_JAOZYC010000209.1:0-28119 GCF_035798155.1 Streptomyces endophyticus
CCGGGCCGTGCTCCGCGGAGCCGGCCCGATGGTGCGGCGCGGACGCGCGCCGCGAGGGGGCGCTGCGAGGGGGCGCTGCGAGGGGGAGCGCCGCGAGAGCGGAGCGCCACGAGAGCGAAGCGCCACGAGAGCGAAGCGCCGCAAGCAGGAGCCCCACGAGAGCGGAGTGCCGCGCGCGGCGGCGCCCGGCGTCTCCGCGCGGGCGGGGCGATTGTCCGCCGGCTCTCAGGCGCGGGCCGACTCGTAGTGGTCGGTCCACGGCAGCGTGGCGCCCGCGTACTTGGCGGCGCGGACGTCGCCGGAGCGGGCGTGCCCCTCGAACAGCTCGACGCGGGCCGCGCGGCCGCACAGCTCCCCGAGTTCGGCGGAGGACTTCTCCTCGCGCACCTCCTGGTACGTGACGGTGCGCAGGTACATGCCGACCCACAGGCCACCGGTGTAGCGGGCGGCGCCGCGGGTGGGCAGCACGTGGTTGGTGCCGATCACCTTGTCGCCGTAGGAGACGCAGGTGCCCTCGCCGAGGAACAGGGCGCCGTAGGCGTGCATCTTGTCCAGGGCCTCGCGGGGGTTCTCGGTGAGGATCTGCACGTGCTCGTACGCGAAGCCGTCGGCGACGCGGTAGGCCTCGTCGAGGTCGTCGACCAGGATGATCTGCCCGTGGTCGCGCCAGGCCGGGCCCGCGATGTCGCCGGTCTGCATGCCGGGCAGGATCTCGTCGATGTGCCGCCGCACCTCGTCGGCGACGTGCTGGCTGGTCGTGATCAGGGCGGCGGGCGAGTCCGGTCCGTGCTCGGCCTGCGAGAGCAGGTCGACGGCGGCGACGAACGGGTCGGCGTGCTCGTCCGCGACGACCAGGATCTCCGTCGGCCCGGCGAACAGGTCGATGCCGACCTCGCCGAACAGCTGGCGCTTGGCCTCGGCGACGTACGCGTTGCCGGGGCCCGCGAGCATGTCGACCGGCTTGATGGTCTCCGTGCCGACGGCCATCGCGGCGACCGCCTGGACCCCTCCGAGGACGTAGATCTCGTCCGCGCCTGCGAAGTACATGGCGGCGATGGTCGCGGCGGGGATCTCGCCGCGGATCGGCGGGGTGCAGGCGACGACGCGCGGCACACCCGCGGCCTTGGCGGTCACGATCGTCATGTGCGCGGAGGCGGTCAACGGGTAGCGGCCGCCGGGGATGTACGCGCCGACGGACTGGACCGGCACGTGCCGGTGGCCGAGGAAGACGCCCGGCGCGGTCTCGATCTCGATCTCGGACATCGAGTCGCGCTGCGCCTCGGCGAACCGGCGGACGTTGGCCTGGACCGTCTTGATGTCCTCGATGACCTGCGCGTCGAGCGTGCCGATGATCTCGGCGAGCCGCTCGTCGTCCAGGCGGAAGGACTCCGGCTCCCAGCGGTCGAAGCGCGCCGACAGCGCGCGGACGGCCTCGTCGCCGCGGCCTCGTACATCGGCGATCAGCTCGCGGACGGCCTGCCCGACGGTGTCGTTGCCGGACGGCGCGGTGGACGGGGTGGCGGCTGCCTTGATGGTGCGGGACACGCCGAGCTCCTCACTCGTGATGGATACGTATCCATTGGATACGTATCCACAGAATGGAAGACGAAGGGTTGAACGGTCAAGAGGAGTTTGCGAAGGGATTTACGAAGAGATTTACGCCGGGCCCGTGGTGGAGCGCCCGACGAACTCCACCGGCAGCACCTCGTGCCGGTGCGGCAGCTCGGGGTCCTCGATCCGGCCGAGCAGCAGTTCCACGCCGACCTGCGCGATCCGCTCCAGCGGCTGGCGCACGGTCGTCAGGTCGATCCGCTCCCACGCGGAGAGCGGAACGTCGTCGCAGCCCACCACGCTCAACTCCCCCGGCACGTCCACGCCTTCGGCCGCGGCGGCGTTGAGCGCCGCGTACGCCATGACGTCGTTGTGGCAGTAGAGCGCCGTCGGCCGCTCGGGGCCGGCGAGCAGCGTGCGCACCGCCGCGTAGGCGGTGTCGTAGTCGTAGTCGCCGTCGATCTCGGTGAGGGCGGCGCCGTCGGCGGCCCGCATCCGGTCGCGGAAGCCCCGGCCGCGCTGCTGGGCCGTGCTCGACCCGGCCAGTCCGCACACCATCGCGATCCGCCGGTGCCCGAGGCCGAGCAGATGCTCGGCGGCGAGCTCGCCGGCGGTCGGGTTGTCGGCCTCGACCTGGTCGGCGGGAAAGTCCTCCAGGGTGCGGTGGACCAGCACGACGGGGATGCCGTGCCCGGCCGTCCGGTGTGCCAGCGGCTCGTCCTGAAGCGCCGAGGTGAACACGACGCCGTCGACGCCCTCGCGGCGCAACTGCGCGAGGCCCTCCTCGGCGGTCATGACGTCCGTGACCAGCGTTAGACGCATCCCCTGCTCGTGCAGGACGCGCTCCATCGCCTTGACCATGACCGGGTAGAACGGGTTCGTCAGATCGCGGATGACCACGCCGATCAGGCCGGAGCGGGAGCCCACGAGGCTGCGCGCGGCCTGGCTGGGCTGGAAGTCGTACTTGGCGACCACTTCGAGGACGCGGCGGCGCGTCTCGGGCGCGACGCTCCCGCCGTTCAGGACGCGGGAGACGGTCGACTGCGCCACTCCGGCCTCGCGGGCGATCTGCACGCTGGTGACGGTCGGCCGCCGCGCCATGGGTTCTTACCTCCGGGTCGGGTCGGGTCGATCGAGGTAAGGATACGGATCGCCGGGTGCCGGAGGCATTCCGCCTCCGGCACCCGGCGTGGGCGCGTCCGTCAGACCTGAACGGTCTTCAGAAGTGCGGCAAGACCGTCGACGTAGATGCCGTGGAAGAGCTCCTCGACCTCGGCGTCGCTCACACCGACCGGGGTGAACGAGCCGGACCACTCGACGCGGGAGGCGTCCGGGCGGCCGGGGACGGCGTGCACGGTCAGGGTGGAGAGGTAGCCGGTGACCGGGAACGGGGCCTGCTCGATGGCGTAGCTGTAGTGCCGCTCGGCCTCGTCGAACCCGACGAGACGCTCGACGATGACGCCGCCGTCCGCGTTGGTCAGGTGGCGTACGCGGCCGCCCGCACCGAGTTCGCTCTTCGGGATGTACGGGAGCCAGTCCGGCAGCGAGCCGAAGCCGCCGATGAGCTGCCAGACCTGGTCGGGGCTCTGCGGGATGTCGAGGGATGCGGTGGTGGAAGCCATGGTGGGCCCCTCCCTTACGTTCAACTGGTGGGGGTTCAGGCGTTGTTCGGGAGCGGGGCGGCCGGGCTGACGAGGCCCTCGGCGCGCAGGTCGGTCCAGAACGCGGCCGGGATCTCCTCGGCGAGGGCGGCGGTGTCCTCGGCGATGCGGCTGGGGCGGGTGGCGCCGGGGATCACGGCGGCGGACGCCGGGTGGGCCAGGGAGAACTGCAGGGCGGCGGACTTGATGCCGATGCCGTGCTTCTCGGTGAGGGCCTTGAGCCGGCCGACGCGCTCGATGATCTCGGCGGGGGCCTCCTGGTACTCGAAGTGGGTACCGCCGGCGAGGATGCCGGAGCTGTAGGGGCCGCCGGCGACCATGTCGACGCCCTGTTCCTGGGCCATGGGGAGCAGGCGCGTGAGGGCGTGCTCGTGGTCGAGGAGGGTGTAGCGGCCGGCGAGCAGGAAGCCGTCGGGCTTCGGCTCGTCGAGGGCGAGGGTCAGCTCGATGGGCTCGGTCTTGTTGACGCCGAGGCCCCAGCCCTTGATGACGCCCTCGTCGCGCAGCCGGGACAGGACGCGGAAGGCGCCGGTGCGGGCCTCCTCGAACTTCTGGATCCAGTCGTCGCCGTGGAAGTCCTGGGCGATGTCGTGGACCCAGACGATGTCGAGGCGGTCGGTGCCGAGGCGCTTGAGGCTGCCCTCGATGGAGCGCTCGGTGGCGTCGGCGGTCCACTCGTGGAGGATCTTGTTCGGGTTGCCGTGCTCGAACAGGCCGCCCTTCTCGCCGAAGTCGGGGACGTCCGTCTCGTGCTCGTCGAGGATGACGCGGCCGACCTTGGTCGACAGGACGTAGGAGTCGCGCGGCTTGGTGGACAGGACCTCGCCGAGGCGCTCCTCGGCGAGGCCGGCGCCGTAGAAGGGGGCGGTGTCGAAGTAGCGGATGCCGTGGTCCCAGGCCGCCTCGACGGTGGCACGGGCCTCGTCGTCGGGGATCGCGCGGAACATGTTGCCGAGGGGGGCGGTGCCGAAGCCGAGCCGGCCGGGGAGGAGGGACTTGATGCCCATGGTGAGGATTCCTTGCCTTGGTGCAGTACGTCTGGTGCTGTACGCGGCTTTGCGAAGATTTCTGCTGGTTTCTCCTGCTCCGCGCCTCTTGCTCCTCCGAGGTTAGGATCAACGGGTAAGACTGTCCAAGACTTGCTTGGACATACTTGAGTCCCCCGAGGTCCAACATGCTTGACCTGCGACAACTTCGCTATTTCGTGGCCGTGGCCGAGGAGGAGCACGTCGGCCGGGCCGCCGAGCGGCTGCACATCTCGCAGTCGCCGCTGAGCCGGCAGATCGCTCAGCTGGAGAAGAACCTGGGCCTGACCCTGTTCGAGCGCAGCCAGCAGCGCATCCGGCTCACCTCCGACGGCCGCGTCTTCCTCACCGAGGCGACGGCCCTGCTGCGGCACGCCGCCCGCCTGGAGAACCTCGGCCGACGCCTGGGGCGCGGCGAGGAGGGCGGCCTGTGCGTCGGCTACGTCGGCGACGCCATGCACACCGGCCTGCTGCCCAAGGCGCTGCGCTCCCTCAACGAGGAGCGCCCCGGCATCCACGTCGCCCTCTACGACATGACCGCGCACGAGCAGTTCGAGGGCCTGCGTCAGCGCAGCCTCGACATCGCGCTCGCCCCCGAGGCGCCGCCCGAGGACGATCCGGACCTGCGCAGCGCACTCCTCCTGGAGGACCCGCTGCTGCTGGCCGTCCCCAACAGCCACCCGCTGGCGAACGCTGCCGAGGTACGGCCCGAGGACCTCGACGGCCAGCCGTGGATCGCCGTCGAGGACGGCCAGGACCACGTCTGGCGGGACGACTTCGTGGCGGCCTGCGCCGCGGCCGGGTTCACCCCGGACATCCGCTTCGAGGCCCCCGAACCGCTGACGGCGGTGGGCCTGGTGGCATCCGGCCTCGGCATGGCATTCGTCCAGCGGAGCATGCTGCCGGGCCGCACGGCGGGGATCACGGTGCGCGAACTCCCCTGGTTCCAACGGTCCGTTCGCCTGTGGGCCACCTGGCACGGGATCGACCTGCGCCCGGTCGTCGCGTCGTTCCGCGAGACGGTCCTGGCCACCGGAGACGCGGAGTCCGAGCCCGACGACTGACGTGCGCCCCGCCAACTCCCCGCCCTCGACGACCAGGCCGACGGCCGCACCACCCACGACGGCCTGCTTCACGGACGCCCCGGTCTCCGCCAGGCGCGTGCCGCCGCCGGTGCCGTCCTCTCCCGGACGAGAAGGACCCGCGTGGCGTAGGTGCCGGCCTGGAGGTTCCTCCATCATGTGGACGGTTCGGAGCCTGTAGGGACGCCCGGTAAACTCCGTACACGTGACTGCGTCTGCAAAGCCCCGTATCCCGAATGTTCTCGCCGGCCGCTATGCCTCCGTCGAGCTCGCCACCCTCTGGTCCCCCGAGGAGAAGGTGAAGCTGGAGCGACAGCTCTGGCTCGCCGTGCTGAAGGCCCAGAAGGACCTCGGGATCGACGTCCCGGACGCCGCCGTCGCCGACTACGAGCGCGTGCTCGACCAGGTCGACCTGGCCTCCATCGCCGAGCGCGAGAAGGTCACGCGGCACGACGTGAAGGCCCGCATCGAGGAGTTCAACGCGCTCGCCGGGCACGAGCAGGTCCACAAGGGCATGACGTCCCGCGACCTGACGGAGAACGTCGAGCAGCTCCAGATCCGGCTCTCCCTGGAGCTGGTCCGCGACCGCGCCGTCGCCGTCCTCGCCCGCCTCGGCAAGCTGTCCGGCGAGTACGGCGAGCTGGTCATGGCCGGCCGCTCGCACAACGTCGCCGCGCAGGCCACCACCCTCGGCAAGCGCTTCGCGACCGCCACCGACGAGCTGCTCGTCGCGTACGGCCGGGTCGAGGAGCTGCTGAACCGCTACCCGCTGCGCGGCATCAAGGGCCCGGTCGGCACGGCCCAGGACATGCTCGACCTGCTCGGCGGCGACGCCGACAAGCTGGCCGACCTGGAGCAGCGGATCGCCCACCACCTGGGCTTCTCGCAGGCGTTCACCTCCGTCGGCCAGGTCTACCCGCGCTCGCTGGACTACGAGGTCGTGACCTCGCTGGTGCAGCTGGCCGCGGCCCCCTCCTCGCTGGCCAAGACGGTCCGCCTGATGGCCGGGCACGAGCTGGTCACCGAGGGCTTCAAGCCGGGCCAGGTCGGCTCCTCCGCGATGCCGCACAAGATGAACACCCGCTCCTGCGAGCGCGTCAACGGCCTCATGGTGATCCTGCGCGGCTACGCGTCGATGACCGGCGAGCTGGCGGGCGACCAGTGGAACGAGGGCGACGTCTCGTGCTCGGTGGTGCGTCGCGTCGCGCTGCCGGACGCGTTCTTCGCGCTCGACGGTCTGCTGGAGACCTTCCTCACCGTGCTCGACGAGTTCGGCGCGTTCCCGGCCGTCGTCGCCCGTGAGCTGGACCGCTACCTGCCGTTCCTCGCCACCACGAAGGTGCTCATGGCCTCGGTGCGCGCGGGCGTCGGCCGCGAGGAGGCCCACGAGGCCATCAAGGAGAACGCGGTGGCCTCGGCCCTCGCGATGCGCGAGCAGGGCGCCGAGCGCAACGAACTGCTCGACAAGCTGGCCGCCGACTCCCGGATCCCGCTGGACCGTGCGCGGCTCGACGAGCTGATGGCGGACAAGCTGTCGTTCACGGGCGCCGCCGCAGGCCAGGTCGCGCAGATCGTGGCCCGCGTCGAGGAGATCACGAAGCAGCACCCGGAGGCCGCCGGCTACACGCCGGGAGCGATCCTCTGACCTCCCGCCTCACGCAAGCGGACCTGGAGGCCGCTCGCGACCGTCTCGTACCGGACGTCGTCGCGAGCGGCCTTCGGGTTCTGTTCTGCGGGATCAACCCCGGCCTGATGACCGCCGCGACCGGTCACCACTTCGCCCGCCCCGGCAACCGCTTCTGGCCGGTCCTTCACCTGTCCGGCTTCACTCCCCGGCAGCTGAAGCCGTCCGAGCAGCAGGAGCTCCTCTCGTACGGGCTCGGGATCACGAACGTCGTCGCGCGGGCCACGGCGCGGGCGGACGAGCTGAGCGCACAGGAGTATCGGGAGGGCGGCCGCGTACTGGCGGAGAAGGTCGCCGAGCTGCGGCCGCGGTGGCTCGCCGTGGTGGGCGTGACTGCTTACAGGTCGGCCTTCGGCGAGCCCAAGGCGAAGATCGGCCCGCAGGAGCGGACGATCGGCGGCGCCCGGGTGTGGGCGCTGCCCAACCCCAGTGGTCTCAACGCGCATTGGACGGCGGCGACGATGGCCGAGGAGTACGGGCGGCTGCGCGAGGCGGCGGCCGCGCGGTAGCCGGTTCCCGGCGCCCCGGGTGAGAGCTTGGTCAAGCCGCCACCAACACGCCCGGATGTCACACAAGGTCACGCCTACGCTCCACTGCGTGATGTCCATGATCGCCGCCGTGCAACGGCGGCTCCTCGTCCTGATGTTGCTCTGCTACCTGCTGGCCGGGGTGCTCCCGGCCCCCGGCGAGCGGCTGCGGGAGTCCGCGCTGCACGTGCCGATGGTGCTGCTGGCGGTGATGCTCTTCAACGCGGGCCTCGGTGTCCGCGTCGCCGATCTGCGCGCTGTGGCGGGCCGGCCCGTGCGCCTCGTGCTCGGCATCGCCGCCAACGCGCTGCTGCCCCTGCTGGTGCTGCCGGTCGTCGCCCTGTGCCTGCGCACCTGGCCCGATCCCGCGGAGGCCGAGGGGCTCGTCGTCGGGCTGATGCTGGTGCTCGCGATGCCGATCGCCGGGGGTGCCGCCTCCTGGGGCCAGAGCGCGGGCGGCAACGTCCCGCTGGTCGTCGCGATGGTCATCGGTTCCACGCTGCTGAGCCCGCTCACGGTCCCCTTCGGGATCCGGGTGGCCGGTGGGCTCGTCGGCCCGGGCGGCACGGGAGCCCTGGACGACACGGAGAGGATCGACACCGTCGCCCGGACGGGGGCCGGGGTGTTCGCGCTGGTCGCCGTGGTGCTGCCGTGCCTGGCCGGGATCGTCGTGCGGATCGCGCTCGGGGAGGGGCGGGTGCGACGGGTGCTGCCCTCGGTCAAGGCCGTCAACCTCGTGAACATCCTGCTGCTCTGCTACATCAACGCGGCCGGCGCGCTGGGGCAGGCGCTGTCCCGGCCCGACCCCGACCTGCTGATCCTCGCGCTCGCCCTGTCGGGAGCGGTGTGCTGCCTGACGTTCCGCTGCGGCCGGTGGCTGTCCCGCTGGACGCGCTGCGACCGGCAGGACACGGTCTCGCTCACCTTCGCCACCGGCATGAACAACAGCAGCGCGGCCGCCGTGCTCGCCACCGGCTGGTTCTCGCACCGCCCCGAGGTGCTGCTGCCGATCCTCTCCTACAGCCTGTTGCAGAAGATCGTGGCCGGGGCGGCGGGACGAACACCCCGGCCCCGGGTCCGCGAGGCCGCCGTTTAGCTCACGGCTTGCGGGCCACGGCGCCGAACTGGGCGACCTGCGTGCCCTCCTCGTCGCGCCAGCGCGCGCACGAGACGAGGCCGGGCTCCACGAGGTCCAGGCCGTCGAGGAACGCCGCGACCTCGGCGCCGGTACGTGCGGTGATCGGCGGCTTCGCGTTCTCGTTCCAGAACTTCATGGCCTCCTCGTTGCCCTCGCCGCCCAACTCCAGGGTGGGGTGGGTGAGCACCACGTAGCTGCCGGAGGGGACGGCGTCGACGAGCTCGCGCACGATGGACGCGGCCTCCTCCGTGTCGAGCACGAAGTTCAGGATGCCCAGGAGCATGATCGCGACCGGCCGGTCGAAGTCGAGGGTCCCGGAGGCCGCCTCGATGATCGCCCGCGGGTCACGGGCGTCCGCGTCCACGTAGTTCGTCCGGCCCTCGGCGGAGCTGGTGAGCAGCGCGCGGGCGTGGGTGAGGACGATCGGGTCGTTGTCGACGTAGACGACGCGCGCGTCCGGCGCGATCCGCTGGGCGACCTCGTGCGTGTTCTCGACGGTCGGCAGGCCCGTACCGATGTCGAGGAACTGGCGGACGCCTTCCTCGCCGGCGAGGAAGGTGACGGCGCGGCCGAGGAACGCGCGGTCGGCGCGGGCGACCTCGCCGATGCTCGGGTACATGGACGTCACCATGTTGCCGACCTCCTCGTCGACCTCGTAGTGGTCCTTGCCGCCCAGCCAGTAGTTCCACACGCGCGCGTTGTGCGCGATGTGGCTGGAGATCCGTCCCTCCGGCCTGGACCCGTCGGCGTCACTCATGCGATCTCCCTCGTACGTTGCTGGGCTGGGCTCAAGATCCCATAGTGGCACGGGAGTTCGATGGTGCGCGCGACGGGCCCGCCGCGCTACGCGTCCCTGCGCCGCACCGCCCACCACCCGGCGAGCACCGCGGCCGCCGCCCACAGCGCGGTGACGGCGAGCCCGGCCCACGGGCCGAGGAAGCCCTCCGTGTGCTGGTAGAGGACCTGCTGGCCCGCACGGTCGGGCAGGAAGTCGGCGACCGAGCCCGCGATGTCCCCGACGACGAAGGACACGATCAGCAGGAACGGCACCAGGATGCTCAGCACGGCCACCGCGCTGCGCAGCACGGCCGTGAGCCCCGCCGCGAGCAGCGCCATCAGCGCGAGGTACACCCCGCCACCGACGCAGGCCCGCAGTGCGCCCGGGTCGCCGAGGTCGAGCGTGTACCGGCCCATGAACGCCTGGCCGACGAGGAACGTGGCGAAGACGGTGAGCAGGCCGACGACGAGCCCGCAGGCGCCGATGACCGCCATCTTCGCGGCGTAGAAGAGGTTCCGGTTCGGCACGGCGGCGAGCGAGACGCGCAGCGCGTTGTTCAGGTACTCCGAGGAGACGGCCGTGGCGCCGAAGGCGAGCACCGCGATCTGCCCGAAGTTGAGGGCGTAGAAGGCGCCGAAGAGCAGGTCCTCGCCGTTGTCGGCCTCGGCCTGGCCGACCGTCGGGAACACGAGGACCGTGACGGCGAGGGTGGCGATGAAGACGGCCAGCAGCGAGCCGAAGCTGCCGCGCAGCGATCTGACTTTGATCCACTCGGAGTGCAGTACGGCGGTGGCGGACATGCCGGTCATGGGTCAGGCCTCCTGGAGGGACGTGGCGGCGAACTCGGTGTCGTTCGCGGTCAGCGCGAGGTAGGCCTGCTCCAACGAGGCCTGTTCGTCGGCGAGTTCGAGGACGGGGACCCCCTCGGCGGCGGCCAGCGCGCCCACGTCGGCGGCGGTGAGGCCCTCCACGTCGCAGCGGCCGTCGTCGGCGAGTGTCACCGTGTGTCCCGCGCGTACGAGCGCCGCTCTCAGGCGCACGGGGTCCGTGGAGCGCACCCGTACGCGGCGAGCGCTGTGCGCGGCGATGAAGTCGGGCATCGGGGTGTCGGCGAGGAGCCGCCCGCGGCCGAGGACGACGAGGTGGTCGGCGAAGGTCGCGGTCTCGTTCATGAGGTGGCTGGAGACCAGCACCGTACGTCCCGCGCGCGCGAGGTCGCGCATCAACTCCCGGATCCAGATGATGCCTTCGGGGTCGAGGCCGTTGGACGGCTCGTCGAGCAGCACCACTTCGGGGTCCCCGAGGAGCGCCGCCGCGATGCCGAGCCGCTGCCGCATGCCGAGCGAGAACGTCTTGACGCGCTTCTTCGCCACGGTGGCGATCCCGGCCTGCTCCAGGACCTCGTCGACGCGTCGCGTCGGGATCCTGTTGCTGGCCGCGAGCGCCCGCAGGTGGTCCCGCGCGGTGCGGGAGCCGTACGCCGCCTGCGGGTCGAGCAGGGCGCCCGCCACGCGCAGCGGTTCGTGGTAGGTGGCGTACGGGCGGCCGCCGATGAGCGCGGTCCCGGAGGTGGGGCGGTCGAGGCCGAGGGCGAGGCGCATCGTGGTGGACTTGCCGGCGCCGTTCGGGCCGAGGAAGCCGGTGACGCGGCCGGGCTCGACCTGGAAGGTCAGCCCGTCCACGGCGCGCGTCGTCCCGTACTCCTTGCTGAGGTCCTGGACGTCGATACTGGTCATGCCCACAGAATCGTCCGCGTCAGGGGCCCCGGGCCTCCCCCACCAGTGGAGTTCGCCTCCCCCGTGCGGGGGGAGCCGTCGGGCGCGGGGCGGCTGGCACGATGGCGGCATGCCCCGCTTCCTGAGACCGCTCGCGCGCGCGGTCACGTACACCCGCTGGCTGCATCTGCTCTGCTCGTCGGTGCTCGCCTTCGTGTTCGCGATGGTCTACCCGGGACTCTCCGCTCCCTCCTTGGGTGCCTGGGTGCTCATCTACGTGATCCCCGTGCCGCTGCTCCTGGTGCTCGGCACGATTCCGGTGCTGCGGCGTTCGGAGGGGCTGCAGGCGCGGATGATGCTGTTCCCCGGGAAGCACGCGCGCGTGGCCGGCACCGGCGCGGAGCGTGAGATCTCGGTCGTGCCCTCAGCCTCGTGGCAGGACCGCGGCAGGACGTCGGCCTGGCTGGTGTTCCGGCTGTTCCTGGGGCTCTCGGTCGCCCTGTTCTCGGGTCAGATCGGCGCACTGGCCATGGAGTTGACCGGCGCGGCCATGGGCGAGCGGGTCGACGAGCTGTCGGCGCTGCCCGTGCCGGGAACGGCCTGGTCGTGCGCGGTGGCGATCCCCTTCGTCCTGATCTTCCTGGTGTACGTGGCGGCGGGCGCGGGGTGGCTGACGGCCCGCACGGCCCAGGTGCTCCTCGGCCCGTCCGGGGCGGAGCGTCTTGCGGCCCTGGAGGAGCGCACCGAGCAGCTGCTGGAGCGCAACCGCATCGCCCGGGAGCTGCACGACTCCATCGGCCATGCACTGACGGTCGCCGTCGTGCAGGCGGGTGCGGCGCGGGCTGCGGGCGACCCGATGTTCACGGACCGGGCCCTCGGCGCCATCGAGGAGACCGGCCGGGCCGCACTGGAGGAGCTGGAGCGGGTCCTCCTGGTGCTGCGCGAGGCGGAGCAGCCGGTGGGCAGCCGCCCCACGCTCCAGGAGGCGGACCGGCTGCTCGACTCGGCGCGGGCCTCGGGGGCGAAGGTGGAGGTGACGGTGTCGGGACCGCTGGAGACGGTGCCGGGACCGGTGTCCCGCGAGGGCTACCGCATCCTTCAGGAGGCGCTCACGAACGTGCTGCGGCACTGCGGAACCGTGCCGGTCACCGTGACCCTCCATGTCGCGGACAAGCACCTCGTCCTGGAGGTGCGCAACCCGCTGCCGCCCGAACGCGGCTCCGGGCACGGCGGTACGGGCAGCGGACTGCGCGGCGTACGCGAGCGCGCGGCACTCCTCGGCGGCCACGCCAGGACGGGCCCGCTCCAGGACGAGTGGCAGGTTCACGTCGAACTGCCCGTCGCGTGATCTAACCTTGCGGCGTGCCGCTCACTGTTCTTCTTGTCGACGACGAACCCCTGGTCCGCGCGGGGCTGCGCGCGGTGCTCGAAGCGCAGCCGGACATCACGGTGGTGGGTGAGGCCGCGGACGGCGCGGCGGTCGTCCCGCTCGTCCGCGAGTTGCGCCCCGACGTGGTCGCCATGGACGTCCGCATGCCGCTGCTCGACGGAATCGAGGCCACGCGCGCGGTGCTGCGCGGCGCGGAGCGGCCGCCGAAGATCCTCGTGATCACCACGTTCGAGAACGACGAGTACGTGTACGGGGCGCTGCGCGCGGGCGCCGACGGCTTCCTCCTGAAGCGGGCGCGCCCCGAGGAGATCGTGCACGCGGTGCGGCTCGTCGCGGCGGGCGAGTCGCTCCTGTTCCCCGCGGCGGTCCGCAAGTTGGCCGCGGAGTACGGGAGTTCGGCGGCGCGTGCGGCCCTGGAGCGCGCGGCGCTGACCGAACGCGAGGAGCAGGTGCTGCGGCTCATGGCACGCGGCCTGTCGAACGCGGAGATCGCCGCGGACCTGGTCGTCGGCACGGAGACGGTCAAGTCGCACGTCAGCGCGGTGCTGACGAAGCTGGGCGCGCGGGACCGGACGCAAGCGGTGATCGCGGCGTACGAATCGGGGTTCGTGGCGCCGAGCTGAGGTCCGACCTGCACGCCCGACCCGCACCGTTTCGGGTGCGCGCGGCTGAGCAACGTACGTCACAGAGGTGCACCGTTCCTAGTGTGGTTGACCAAGGTTGGCCGTACCGGGCATTCCGGGCGGGTTGGGTTGTTCGCCCGGTCTGCTGGGCCCCCGAACGGTGTTGGGGCTCTGGGGCGGGTGCTGTCCGGCCGGGCTCGCTCGCGTCTGACGCGCCAGCACGCCGCTTGGCGTGTTGGCGCTGCGGGAGGTCCTGGCCGGAGCTGTCCGCTCCGTGCGGGTCCTGGGTCGGTGACTCGGCGGTGCGGGAACGGCTGGCCCGGTGCGATCCTCCGGTCGCACGGCCCCCGCCCGCCCACGCGATGGTGCTGCGCGGGGTTGGGGGGTTTGGCGGGGTCCGTCACTCCTGCGCCGGGCCGGGAATCCCAGGCCCCGCCTGCCGATCACCACGGCGGCGGCATGATGCCCCGACGTCGCGGATTGATCGGAAGTCTGGGTGTTCTTCAGGGGGTTCAGCCAGTGCTGCGCACCCCACTTACTGCTGTAGGCCGGGTCCACCGCGATCACCGACAGCCCCGCATGGTGAGCCATGCCTGCCAGGCGGTCGCGGAACTTGGCGGTGGGGATGCCGGAGACGGTGCGACGGAAGGCCTTGCCCCGCCGTCCCCGGCCGAGCTTCTCGCGTCCGGTGGCGCGGGCGTCGGCGAAGTCGAGGTCCTCGATCACCAGCGCCGCGCACGCGTGCCGTCGGGCGAGGTCGAGGAGCTGGGTGATGGCCTGGCGTAGGCGGGCGTCGCGGGTGGGCGCGGGCAGCCCGGACAGCTCCAGCGCCACGGTGTGCGGGCGCCCCACAGGATTGCCGTGCACATCCAGGAGCCAGGCCGCCAGGTGGTCGGCATTGACGTCCACCGCCAGGACCGGGTGGCCGCGCAGCGCCTCCAGCTGCACGGCCGGAGCTGTGCGGCCCTTGTTCACCGTCGACCAGGACGCGTCCAGATACCAGCGTCCGCGCTCGGGGGCGAAAGAGACGTCGTAGCGCACCGGGCCGCCGGCCGCGATCCGATCCGCCCACTCCTGGCCCCGGTGGGTGAACTGTGCGCGGGCGCCCAGGACATAGCGCCCGCGCGGGGCGTTGGCGTACCGGGCGCGCAGTGGCTCGGGCAGCACCATGGAGACGGTGCCGTCGGTGGGATCGATGCTGATCGTGTAGTTGCCGAACGGGGCCCCGGCCTCCCCATCGGCGGTCAGGAACAGCCGTCGTGCCGCCCACCGTTCACCCCAGCCCTCCCGCTCGGCCCGCCAAGCCTCCTCGGTGAGCGGTTTGGGCGCCTCGATGTGATCGTAGAGGTGCTGGCGGGAGGCGAGCAGGGCGCGCCCACCCCGGGTGATGCGCACCTGACCCGAGGCGCGTTCCCTCAGCGCATTGCGCAGCCGGGCCTTCAGAAGTTGCAGGCGCTGCTGCTTGGCCCGCCGCTCACTCCCGTCGGTATAGCCGCGCACGGTGCGCCGCCCCCGGCGCTCCACCGTCCCGGCCGCCACGGCCAGGCGGTCCTCGATGGTGCGGATCGACTGGCGCAGTGAGCCGATGTGCTCGTTCAGCGCCCGGCAGGCGAGCTTGTACTGATCCTCCGAGGTGCGGGTGATGCTCCCCGCCCACCGGGCGGACGACTGGGAGGTGAGCGCCTTCTTGCGCTCGGCGCGCTGGTTGAGCGCGGCGGGCACGGTGCCGATCCGCACCCGCTCGGCCAGATCCGCCCCGGCCAGCGCGCCCAGCTGCATCCCCACCGCCCGCAGCACCGTCTCATCGCCAGGCGACAGGCGCAGCCGGGTGCGGATGCGGCAGCCGGTCGGCGCCGCGACCACGAACGGGGCCGCCAGCTCCCGATACGGGCGCAGCGCATGCTTCTTGTCACCTCGTACCGCCCGCGCCATCGCCCCTCACCCCCGCACCACAGCAGTTCATCCGTCGATCACACCAACGCACGCCCCCGCATCGATGTCACGGCCGATACCCGAGAAACTTTCCGAACCCCACCCCGGACACCCGGCCTTGCCCCGCTATCGCCGATCCCGGCCACCAAATTCCGGCACTGTTGCCAACCCGACTCTCGCCGCTGACGGGGCCTGCGGGTACCATCCGGCGAACACGCGCGACGGCGGGAAGGACGACGGTGGGGCGGCTGACCGGCGGGGATCCCTCTTTGCTCAGGCGGATCAATTCCGCGGTGGTGCTGCACGCGCTGCGCTCCACCGATTTCGCGACGCTCACGGAGGTCACCCGCGTCACCGGCCTGTCCCGGCCCACCGTGGAAGGCGTCGTCGAGGGGCTCATCGTGGCCGGGCTCGCCGTGGAGACCACGGTCGAGGAGCCGGGCGCGCGGCGGCAGGGCCGGCCCGCGCGCAAGTTCCGCTTCCGGGCCGAGGCCGGGCATCTGCTCGGCCTGGAGATCGGCGCGCACCGGGTGGCCGCGGTGCTCTCGGCGCTCGACGGCAGGGTGCTCGGTTCGGCGTCCAAGGAGGTCGACGAGACCGCGCCGGCCGACGAGCGGCTCGAAAAACTGCGCGGCACCGTCGCCGATCTGCTGCGCCGCGCGGGCGTGGCCCGGGACTCGCTGTGGGCGGTCGGCGTCGGCAGCCCGGGGATCGTGCAGGCGGACGGGACGGTGCGGCTCGGCACGGCGCTGCCGGGCTGGACCGGGCTTCCGCTCGGCGAGCGGCTGCGGCGCTCCTTCAAGTGCCCCGTCCTCGTGGAGAACGACGCGAACGCGGCGGCCGTGGCCGAGCACTGGAAGGGCGCCGGGTCGGACACCGACGACATGGTGTTCGTCCTCGCGGGGCTCAGCCCCGGGGCCGGCGCCCTGATCGGCGGCCGCCTGCACCGTGGCTACGGGGGCGCCGCGGGGGAGATCGGCGCGCTGCACCTGCTGGGCCGCGAGGTGCGGCCCGAGGCGCTGCTGTCCACCACGGACGAGCCGCTGCACCCGCTGGACGAGGTCGCCGTGGCGCATGTGTTCACGCTCGCGCGCGAGGGCGACGACCGGGCGTCCGCCGCGGTCGAGCGGTTCCTTCAGCGGCTCGTGCACGACGTCGCGGCGCTGGTGCTCGCGCTCGATCCGGAACTGGTCGTCGTGGGCGGCTGGGCCGCGGGGCTCGACGGTGTGCTCGAACCGCTGCGGCGGGAGCTCGAACGCTACTGTCTGCGGCCGCCGCGAGTGGCGCTGTCGACGCTGGGCGAGGCTGCCGTGGCCACGGGGGCGCTGCGGCTCGCGCTCGACCACGTGGAAGAGGAACTCTTCGCTACGGAGAGCACGGTCACCGCGCGCCGGTGAACACCGGCGGGCGGCGTACCGAAAGCCGCGTCCCTACGAAGCCTGTGTCTTACGCAGCTCGTGTCTTACGCAGCTCGTGTCTTACGAAGCCCGTGTCTTACGAAGCCCGTTTCTTACGAAGCCCGTGTCTGCGGCGCGTGGTGGATCTCCACGCCCGCCGTGTCACCGAAGGTGAGCCGGCAGGTGTCCGCGCGGTAGGTCGCCACCGAGACGGCCGCGGTCGTGCCGCGGCTGAAGTAGCGGGTCGTGACGACGAGGACCGGGGCGCCGGGCAGCCGGTCGAGTTCCTTCGCGTCGTCGGCGCGCGCCGAGCCCAGCTCGACCGCGCGGTCCTCCCCGTCGAGCCCGAGGCGCTGAAGCTCCCGCACGACCGCACGCGCGCGTGCGGCGCCGGACGCGGCGTCGATGGCCGTCAGGTCGGGGGCCGGGCCCACGGGGACGTACAGCAGCTCGGCCGCGACCGGCTGGCCGTGCGAGACCCGGGTGCGGCGCAGAACGTTCACCTCGGTGTCCGGCGCGGTCTCCAGGGCAGCGGCGACGGCGCTCGGCGGGACGTCGACGGTGGAGTCGACCGCCTGCCACGCGTCCGCGCTGCCACCGGGCCAGTCCCGGTCGTTCGACGCGACGGCGACGCCCATCCGGGGCGGCGCGACCGTGGTGCCGACGCCGCGGCGGCGCTGCAGCCGGCCTTCCAGCTCCAGCTGCTCCAGGGCCTGGCGGAGTGTGGCGCGGGCGACGCCGAAGCGGGCCGCGAGATCACGCTCGTTCGGCAGGATCTCGCCCACCGCGAACTCGGAGTCGAGCGCATCGGTGAGCACGGTCTTCAGGTGCCAGTATTTCGGCTCCGGAGCCGCTTCCAACTGCGTGGTCCCCACACTGTCCTCCGCAACAGCCGTGCCCTGGCAGCTTTTTATCGCCCTTGTTTATTAAAGGTTCCTGCCTTATCTCTGCGAGAGTAGGACCGTTCTCGGAACTTGGTCAATACCAATCGTCGTCCGGTTCTCACGTAGCGGAACGCGAAGGACCCGCCCCCGGTGCGTGCGACGGGAGCGGGCCTGGACCGGATGTTCCGGAGCGTGCCTAGGCGAGCGAGCCGAGCTTGTCCGGGTTGCGCACGATGTAGATCTGCTGGATCCGGCCTTCGTGCAGGCCGAGTTGGAGGACGGAGTCCGGCTTTCCGTTCCCGATGACGAGCACGCCGAGGGCGCCGTTGAACTCCACGATGCGGAGCTCGATGCCCTCGGAGGCCCCCTGGCGCGCGGCGCCCTGCACGAACCGGCCCACCTTGTCGGCGGTCTCGATGACCCGCAGCGGCGCCCTGGCCTTGCCGCCGCTGTCGCCCACGAGCCGGGCGTCCGGGGCGAGCATGGCCATCAGCCCGTCGAGGTCGCCCTCGGACGCGGCGGCCAGGAAGCGCTCGGTGAGGTCGCGCTGCTGGACCGGGTCGACGTCGAAGCGGGGCCGGCGCTCGTCCACGTGCTTACGCGCGCGTGCGGCGAGTTGCCGCACGGCCGCCTCGCCGCGCTCCAGCGTGCCGGCGATCTCCGCGTAGGACAGGCCGAAGGCCTCCCGCAGCACGAACACCGCGCGCTCCAGCGGCGAGAGGGACTCAAGGACGACGAGCACCGCGAGCGACACGGAGTCGGCGAGCACGGCCTGCTCGGCGGTGTCGGGCACCGTGGGCCCGAAGTCGGTGACGAGCGGCTCGGGCAGCCACGGCCCCACGTAGGACTCGCGGCGCGCCTGGGCCTGGCGCAGCCGGTCGATGGCGAGCCGGGCGGTGACGCGCACCAGGTAGGCACGCGGTTCACGGACGTCGGCCCGGTCGGCGCGGGACCAGCGCAGCCAGGCGTCCTGCACCACGTCCTCGGCGTCGGCGACGCGGCCCAGCATGCGGTAGGCGACGCCCATCAGGACGGGGCGGTGCTCTTCGAAGTCATCGATCTCTGTGTCGGTGGCCACCTACCCATCCCATAGGACACATCGGGCACTGTCCAGGGGGCGCCCGACCACTTCGGCTACGCCTCTTGAACTGCGCGCTACTGAGCGGTAATTGTTGCTGACAAGGAGTCTAAGGAGACCGTCGCGGCGTGGCGGGGACAGGGAGCGAGCGACATGGCGACAGAGGCGTCCTTCAGCATCGAGAGCGCCGGAGGGACCCGCACCGTGCGCCTCGCGTACGAGCGCACGGGCAGCGGTGAGCCGCTGCTTCTGCTGCACGGGATCGGGCACCACTGGGAGGCCTGGCAGCCCGTGCTGCCGATCCTCGCGGCGGAGCGGGACGTGATCGCGGTGGACCTTCCAGGGTTCGGGAAGTCGCCCGCGCTGCCGGACGGGTTCGCGTACGACCTGGCCGGCGTGGTCCCCGTCCTCGAAGCGTTCTGCCGCCATCTCGGGGTCGAGCGGCCGCATGTGGCGGGGAACTCACTGGGCGGGCTGCTCGCCCTCGACCTCGGCCGGGAGAAGCTCGTGCGGTCCGTCACCGCGCTCTCCCCCGCCGGGTTCTGGACCGGGGCCGAGCGGCGCTACGCCTTCGGGACGCTGCTCGCGATGCGGGCGGCCGCGCGGGCCATGCCGGTGCCGGTGATCGAGCGGCTCTCCCGCTCCGCGGCGGGGCGCGCGGCGCTCACCAGCACCATCTACGCGCGGCCCGGCCGCCGTTCACCCGAGGCGGTCGTCGCGGAGACGCTGGCCATGCGGGAGGCGACCGGGTTCCGGGAGACGCTGGAGGCGGGTCGTTCGGTGCTGTTCCAGGACGACATCGAGGACGTGCCGGTCACGATCGCGTGGGGCACCAACGACCGTCTCCTCGTGCGCCGCCAGGGCATCCGCGCCAAGCACGTCATCCCGCAGGCCCGCCTGATCAAGCTCCCCCGCTGCGGACACGTCCCGATGAACGACGACCCGGCGCTGGTCGCGCGGGTGATCCTCGACGGCAGCCGGTGAGCGCCGCGCGAACACACCCGAGCCCAGGGCGACCCCGGCGGCGACGAGCGCGCTGCCCGCGCCCTGGGCGATGCCGTACGTCCCGGAGCCGACGAGGGGCGCGGTGGCGGCCGCCTCCAGTGCGGCGATCCCGCACACCGTGCAGGACAGCAGCCGGGGCCCGAGCGGGCGCAGGCCGCCCCCTCCCGAGCAGCGGCCGAAGCGGCAGGCACGCGACGGCGTAGCGGAGGAACTGGCCGCCCTACATCGCTCCTCCCAGCGAATCCAAGAAGGTGAACGCATGTGCCTGGCCTCGCTGTTGGGGTGATCGTTGTCGAAGTGGGGTGCGTGGACGTGGTGTTCACTCGTACGCTCGCCCGGCGGACCGAGGACAAACAGGCCGCCCGGAGACGAGGGGAGGGCGGGGACGTGACGGTACGTGCTGTGGTCACGGGGGCGAGTGGCGCGGGGCATGCCCGGTACACGTACCGGCTGCGCGTCTCGGTCACCGCCGGTGCGGCACTCTCGGCCGAGTGGGACCGGTGTCGGTGGGTGTGGAACGAGTGCGTGGCCAAGTCGCGCGCTGTCCATCAGCACAACCTCGCCCATCCGGAGGAGAAGTTGACGTGCGGTCCGGCACAGCTGGACCGGATGCTGACCCGGGCCCGGCACACGACGTCGTGGCTGCGCGAGGGCTCCACGGTGCCCCAGCAACAGATCATCCGGGACTTCGGCAAAGCGCGGACCAAGGCACTCAAGGACATCCGTGACCACCTGCCGGTGCGGCAGCGGACCGGCAGGCCGCAGTGGAAGTCCAAGCGGGACGCGCTGCCCTCGCTGAACTACACCCGGCGCGGCTTTCGACTGCGTGACGGGTGCCTGGAGTTGGCGGGCGGCACCACCCTGACCGTGGTGTGGTCCCGCGATCTGCCCGCCGACCCGTCGTCGGTACGCGTCTACCAGGACACTCTGGGCCACTGGTACGCCTCCTTCGTGGTGCCCGCCACCGTCGATCCGCTGCCCGCGACGGGCGCGGTGATCGGTATCGACTGGGGTGTGAAGGAGACCGCGACCACCACCTCCCACGCCCATGATTTGCCGCATGCCGAACACGGCACGAAGGCCAAGGCCCACAAGAAGGTCGCACGCCAGCGCCAGGACACCGGGCGCAAGTGGGCGAAGCGGATCGTGCGCGACCACGACGCAGTCGCGGTGGAGGACTTCCACCCGAAGTTCCTCGCCAGGAGCACCATGGCCAGGAAGGCCCAGGACGCCGCCATCGGCGCCACCAAACAGGCCCTGATCGACATGGGCCGCAAGCACGGGCGGGACATCCGCCTGGTACATCCCGCGTACACCACGATGGACTGCGCGCAGTGCGGAGCGAGAGCCAAGCACGCCCTGCCGCTGGGTGAACGCACCTACACCTGCAGCACATGCGAGGCGGTGTCCCCCAGGGACAAGAACTCCGCACGCGTGATGCTGATCCGGGCTGGTCTCCTCCCGGCTGATGCTGATGGCGGAAGACCTCCGGGGGCGCAGCTCCCAGAGGCGGCCTGAGTCAGAAATCTCCTCCTGAAGGGAGGGGAGGATTCAATTGGGGTTCGTGTGTGCGCCGTGGCACGCCAGTAGGAGTGGCAGCACGGCGCCGCGCGTAGGCCATGGCACCGTGCTGTCGTCGAGACCGTCTCTGGAGGCGTCCATGTCAGACCGTCCGCTAACTCCCCAGCCCGGCCGCCGCGGGCTGCTTCGCGGCGCGCTCGCCGCGTCCGCGGCGCTGGCCCTTCCGTCGATCGGCGGGGCCGCCGCGCCCGCGTTCGCGCTCTCCGGGCGTCCGAAGGCGGGCTGGGGCGTGCAGGCAGGCGACGTGGGCGCGCACTCGGGCCTCGTGTGGGTGCGCTCGGACCGGCCCGCGCGGATGGTCGTGGAGACGTCGGCCACCGACACGTTCAAGAACGTCACCAGATGGCGGGGGCCGTTGATCGGTCCCGACACGGACTTCACCGGGACGACCCGGCTGCGCGGCCTGCCGCCCGGTGAGCAGATCCACTACCGCGTGCGGCTCGCCGATCCGGACGACCCGCGGCGCACAGGCGAGCCGGTCGAGGGGACCTTCCGTACCGCGTCCGTGTCCCGCCGGGACGGGGTGCGGTTCCTGTGGTCCGGGGACATCGCCGGGCAGGGCTGGGGCATCAACCCGGACCGTGGCGGCTACCGCGTGTACGAGGACATGCGCGCCCTCGACCCGGACTTCTTCCTGTGCAGCGGCGACAACATCTACGCCGACGGCCCGATCCTGCCCAGCGTGACGCTGCCCGACGGGCGGGTGTGGCGCAATGTGACCACCGAGGAGAAGTCCAAGGTCGCCGAGACGCTCGGCGAGTTCCGTGGCGCGTTCCGGTACAACCTGCTCGACGAGAATCTGCGCCGCTTCAACGCGCAGATCCCCACGATCACGCAGTGGGACGACCACGAGGTGCACAACAACTGGTATCCCGGCCAGATCCTCAGCGACGAGCGGTACACGGAGAAGAACGTCGACGTGCTGTCCGGCCGTGCGCTGCGCGCCTTCAGCGAGTACTTCCCCGTCTCGACGCTGCCGCCGGGCGACGCCGACGGCCGGGTGTACCGGGTGCTGCGGCAGGGGCCGCTGCTCGACGTGTTCGTGCTGGACATGCGGACGTATCGCAACGCGAACTCGACGGGCCGGCAGACCGACGACGCGACCGGGATCCTCGGCGCCGAGCAGCTCGCTTGGCTGAAACGGGAGTTGTCGCGCTCGCGCGCCGTGTGGAAGGTGATCGCCTCCGACATGCCGCTGGGCCTCGTCGTCCCGGACGGCACGAACTTCGAGGCGGTGGCGCAGGGCGACCCCGGCGCACCGCTCGGGCGTGAGCTGCAGCTGGCCGAGTTGCTGCGGCACATCAAGCACGAGCGGATCACCGGCACGCTGTGGCTGACGACCGACGTGCACTACACGTCCGCGCAGCACTACGAGCCGTCGACCGCCGCGTTCAAGGACTTCGAGCCGTTCTGGGAGTTCGTGTCGGGGCCGCTCGCGGCGGGCGGGTTCAAGGCGCTGAAGCTGGACGGGACGTTCGGCCCGCGGCAGGTCTTCATCAAGGCGCCGGACCGGAACAACACCTCGCCGGCCGAGACCCCGCCGTACTTCGGGGAGGTCGAGATCGACGGCGGCAGCGGGGAGCTCACCGTACGGCTGCGGCAGGAGGGCGGCGACGTGCTGTTCTCGCAGACGTTGCAGCCGGGACGGGTGGGGCAGTGACCCCGCAGTGACCCCCCAGTGACCCCGCCGCGCCCCGGCATCCAAAAACAGACATAAGCACGCTTAACCCGCCGGTCACAAAGCGTTTGTGATCACGCAACACCGGTCCTGCACAGTGGACGTATGAGTAATGAGACGCAAGTTGTCACTGTTGTCCTCTGCTGCGCCGTGGCGCTGCTCGCCATCTCCGCCTTCGGGTTCCACCTTCTGCGGACAGAACGCAAGGAGCACGCGCCACCCACGGCGGATACCGGCGCCCGGCCGCCCGCCTCCCAGGAGGCCGCGGCCGGGCCGCTCGACCCGGCGAGCAGCACGCTGTGGCGGATGCGCACGACCGTGCGGGACGAGCCGGGGTCGCTGGCCGCGTTGTGCACGGTGCTCGCGCACGAGCGGGTCGACATCCTGAGCCTGCAGACGCATCCGCTGGCCTCGGGCACCGTGGACGAGTTCCTGCTGCGCGCGCCCGAGGAGTTGACCCTGGATGAGCTGGCCGGGGTCGTCGCGGGCGCGGGCGGCGCCGACACCTGGGTCGAGCGGGCGGACGCCCACGATCTGGTGGACGCCCCCACCCGCATCCTCGGCCTCGCCACCCGCACGGCCCTGGACGCCGCCGAACTCCCGCTCGCCCTGCGCCAGTTGCTGGGCCGCTGCACGATCAGGTCGCTGCCGGCGAAGGCGGCCGCCGCATCCGGCGGCGCGCCGGTCGAGGGCGCGTTCGACGACACCGTGCTGCGCCTTCGCACCCCGGAGGGCGGGGTGATCGCGGTGGAGCGGCCGTATCTGCCGTTCACGCCCACCGAGTTCGCGCGCGCCCGCGCCCTCGTGGAGCTGGACACCCGGCTCGGCCCGCGGGTGCCGAACGGCGAGGACGTCCTGACGCTGCCCGAGGGCAACGACATCACCGTGCGGCGCGCCGGCAGCGGCGACCTGGCCCTGTCGAGGGCGATGCACGAGCGTTGCTCGCAGACCACGTTGGACCGCCGCTACCACGGGCCCGTCGCCGACGCGGACCGCTATCTGAAGCACCTGCTCAGCCCGCGCCACGGCCGCACCCTCGCCGCGCAGACGGCCTCGGGCCGGATAGTCGCTCTCGGCCATCTGCTGTGGGACGGCGACGAGACCGAGGTCGCGCTGCTGGTGGAGGACGACTGGCAGCGCCGGGGCATCGGCGCCGAACTCCTCGGCCGGCTGGTCGCGATGGCGGTCGAGGCGGGCTGCGCCAGTGTGTACGCGGTGACGCAGTCGGCCAACACGGGCATGGTCGCGGCGATGCGCGGCCTCGGTCTGCCCCTCGACTACCAGATCGAGGAGGGCACGCTGGTGATCACCGTCCGGCTCGATGCGGTACCGGTGGCGTCCCTGCTTCCGTACGCGCACGAGCAGGAGTACGAGCGGGCCGAGCAGCACGGCTGACCGGGCGGGCGCACTCGGCGCCCGCCGCCCTGCGGTCGTCGGCGGCGACCACGCGGTGGCTGATCGAGGCCGGGTGCCGAGGCTGACCGCCGGGGTGATCAGCCGCACCCCGGCGGTCACCGCGTGCGGGTCGCCCGCGACCCCGAAGTGGCGCGTGTCGAGACCCGGTTGATCTTCCAACAGTGGGAGTGCGGACCGCTGCTTCCGCCCGCGGCGAATCATGGTGACGCGGCCCCCTGACTCGTACGAGGATGTGTCGCATGCCACACATCGCGAGCTCTCAGCCCCCCACTGCCCGACTGCCCCGACAGGTCGCCGACGCCTATGTCGACGCCCTGGTCGCCCTCGACCCCGTGGAGGGCACCTTCCTGGGGGTCCGGGAGTCCCACAGCAAGCTCCCCGACCTGTCCCCCGCCGGTCTCGCCGCCGTCGCGGACCTCGCGCGAGAGACCCTCGCGCGGCTCGATGAGGCGGAGCGCGCGCCCGGCGCCGACAGCGACGTCGAGCGGCGCTGCGCCCGGCTGCTGCGCGAGCGGCTGACCGCCGCGCTCGCGGTGCACGAGGCGGACGAGCACCTGCGCGAGGTCTCCAACCTCGGTTCGCCGATCCACAACGCGCGCGAGGTGTTCACGGTCACCCCGACCGACACGGACGAGGACTGGGCGGCCATCGCCGAGCGGCTGCGCGCGGTGCCCGCGGCGTTCGCCGGCTACCGGGAGACGCTCGCGCTCGGCCTGGACCGGAAGCTGCACGCGGCGCCGCGGCCTACGGAGACGTTCATCGGTCAACTCGACGAGTGGCAGGGCTGGTTCGAGGACTTCGCCGCCGCGGGACCGCAGGCACTGCGCGAGGAACTGACGGCGGCGGCGCGCACCGCGGACGCCGCGACCGTCGAACTGCGCGACTGGATGCGGGACGTGTACGCCCCCGCCGTCGAAGGCGCACCGAACGTGGTGGGCCGCGAGCGCTACGCGCGTTGGTCGCGCTACTACAACGGCACGGACCTCGACCTGGACGAGGCGTACGCGTACGGCTGGAGCGAGTTCCACCGGCTGCTCGCGGAGATGCGTACGGAGGCCGAGAAGATCCTGCCCGGCGCCGGGACGCCGTGGGTGGCGCTCGCGCACCTCGACGAGCACGGGCGGCACATCGAGGGTGTCGACGAGGTGCGGGAGTGGTTGCAGAAGCTGATGGACGAGGCCATCGGCGCGCTCGACGGCACCCACTTCGAACTCGCGGACCGCGTACGGGAGGTGGAGTCCCGCATCGCGCCGCCCGGCAGCGCCGCCGCCCCCTACTACACGCCGCCGTCGGAGGACTTCTCGCGGCCGGGCCGGACGTGGCTGCCGACGATGGGTCAGACCCGGTTCCCCGTCTACGACTTGGTGTCGACCTGGTACCACGAGGGCGTGCCGGGGCATCACCTGCAACTCGCGCAGTGGGCGCACGTCGCCGGTGACCTCTCCCGCTACCAGGCGACGCTCGGCATCGTCTCGGCGAACGCGGAGGGCTGGGCGCTGTACGCGGAGCGGCTGATGGACGAACTGGGCTTCCTCACGGACGCGGAGACCCGGATCGGCTACCTGGACGCGCAGATGATGCGGGCCTGCCGGGTCATCGTCGACATCGGCATGCACCTGGAGCTGGAGATCCCGGCGGACTCACCGTTCCACCCCGGCGAGCGCTGGACGCCCGAGCTCGCGCAGGAGTTCTTCGGCGCGCACAGCAGCCGGCCCGCGGACTTCGTGGAGAGCGAGCTGACCCGGTATCTGTCGATCCCGGGCCAGGCGATCGGCTACAAGCTGGGCGAGCGGGCGTGGCTGCTCGGCCGGGCGGGCGCACAGGCCGCGCACGGGGACTCCTTCGACGCGAAGGCGTGGCACATGGCGGCGCTGTCCCAGGGGTCGCTGGGGCTCGACGACCTGGTGGAGGAGCTGTCGAAGTTGTAGCGACCAGGGCCTAGCCGAGGGTGCGGCGGAAGCCGCCCTCCGAGTCGATGACCTGTCCGGTGATCCAGGCGGCCTCGTCCGTCGCCAGCCACGCGATGAGCCGCGCCGGATCATCGGGCATCCCCCACCGCTTCGCGGGAAACAGTTCGGCGATGGAGTCGTACGTCTCGCCGTCCAGGTAATCCGTGTCCACGGGGCCCGGGTTGACGGTGTTCACGGTCACGGACTGCGGGGCGAGGGCCGTGGCGAGGGAGCGTGTGACGGAGGCGAGCGCGCCCTTCTGGAGTGCGTACGCGATCTCGCCCGGCATGCCGTCGGCGATGTCCTGACCGGAGGTCATCATGACGACGCGCCCGCCGGTGTCCGCCGCGTGCGTGGCGGCCCGGTGCCGGGCGAAGGCCTGGACGAGCAGCACCACGGAGCGGGCGTCGACGGCCCAGTGGGCGTCCAGCATGGCGGCGTCGATGGTGTCGAGCGTGCCGTCCTGGCCGCTGAGGGCGTGGTTGGCGACGACGATGTCGAGCCGTCCGCCGAGCGCTTCGGCGGCGTCCCGGATCAGGCGCGCGGGGGCGTCGGGTGCGGTGAGATCCGCGGGGCCGTGCGCCACGACGGCGTCCGGCGCGCCGCGCACGTCCCGCACGGCGTCGGCGACTTCGGCGGGCCGGTCACCACCCCACGGCATCGCCTCGTCGTGCGCCACGTGGTGGTGCAGATACACGCTCGCCCCGTACGCGGCGAGCCGGCGGGCCACGGCGAATCCGATGCCGCCGCGCCGGCTCGCACCGGTGACCAGGGCGGTGCGGCCGCGCAGCGGGAGGGGGTCGCGGCGGAGTTCGGCGGACGTGGGGTGGGGCAGTTTCGGCATGCCATGGATCATGCCCGACAACGCCCTCCCGCCTCCTGCGAATGACGCGCCTATCCTGACCTCATGGAGACCCCCCGCCCGCCCTTCGTCGACGAGCACCGGATCGTGATCGACGCGCCCGCCGAGCGGGTGTGGCCCGTGCTGGCCTCGGAGTTCGGACGGAGCGGCGGTCGGCTCTTCGACGCGTACGCGCGGTTCATCGGCGCGAGGCCGCCGCGGTCCAGCGGGGCCCCGCTCGCCGAGGGCTCGACGCTGCCGGGCTTCGCGGTGGTGGAGGCGGTGCCCGGACGCTCGGCCCGTCTGGTCGGACGGCATCTGTACGCGCGCTACGAATTGACCTTCGACCTCGCCGAGCGCCCCGGCGGCACCCTGGTGCGCGCGCGTACGTACGCGTCGTTCCCCGGCCCGCTCGGCCGCGTCTACCGGCTCCTGGTGATCGACTCGGGGGCGCATCGGGCGCTGATGGTCCGGCGGTTGGCGGCGGTCCGCAAGCGCGCCGAACAGGCCCGCTGACCCTCTTGTGGGTCAGGCTTGTGGGTCGTCACGCCTGCTGGACCCCTCGCTGTCGCACCACCGACCCCTCCCGTCCCTTCACGATCTCCAGCTGCGCGTGCACGCGGCGTCGCAGGTCGCCGACGTGGCTCACGATGCCGACGCTGCGGTCGCGCTCGCGCAGGGAGTCGAGGACGTCGAGGACCTCGTCGAGGGTCTGGTCGTCGAGGCTGCCGAAGCCCTCGTCGATGAAGAGCGTGTCGAGGCGGACGCCGCCCGCCTCGTCCGTGACGACGTCCGCGAGGCCGAGCGCCAGGGCGAGCGAGGCGAAGAAGGTCTCGCCGCCGGAGAGCGTCGCCGTGTCGCGCTCGCGGCCCGTCCACGCGTCCACGACGTGCAGGCCGAGGCCCGAACGGCCGCGCCCCGCGAGGGAGTCGGAGTGCACCAGGGTGTAGCGGCCCGAGGACATCCGGCGCAGGCGCGCGGTGGCCGCCGCCGCCACTTGTTCCAGGCGGGCGGCCAGCACGTACGACTCCAGGCGCATCTTGCGCTCGTTGTCCGCGGCGGTGCCGGCCGCGAGGGAGGCGATCCGGGCCACCCGGTCGTACGTCTCGCGCAGCGGGCCGAGGCGGCGGGCCTCGGTGGCGGCGCGGCGGGAGAGCCGGTCGAGGTCGGCGCAGCGCCGCTGC
>NZ_JAOZYC010000210.1:0-27641 GCF_035798155.1 Streptomyces endophyticus
AGGCGATGGCGATGGCCTTGCCCTGCTGCCTACCACGCCCATCTCCCACCCACCCGCCCCCTCCGGGGGCGTCGGCCCGACCGGGGGCAAGCACGGCTCCCCCACCCGTATCGGTCGGCCGCAACGCGCCTTGAGCCTTCGTCGGCCCTGGTTCCCTATCCGTGCCGGTCGACCGCGCCCCGCCGCCTGGGCCTACGCCGCCCCACCTCCCCAGCCGTGGCGACCGGCCTCCACCGCCTCGGGCCTTCGCCGACCCCGGTTCCCCACACGTGACGGCCGTCCGCGCCCCGCCGCCCTGGGCCTTCGCCGACCCCGCCTCTCCCACCCGTGGCGACCGGCCTCCACCGCCTCGGGCCTTCGCCGATCCCGATTCCCCACCCGTGACGGTCGTCCGTGCCCCGCTGCCTTGGGCCTTCGCTGCCTCCGCCTCCCCCACCCGTGACGGTCGGCCGCAACTCGACTTGGGCAATCTGCCGCCTTGGGCGGCAGGGTGGGCAAGGCGGCCCCCGGCGCAGCGCACCCATCACGACGAGCGCCCACCCCGGCAATGCCCCCACGGCCCCGGTGCCGCGCACCCCTCACGGCAGGCGCCACCCCGGCACGGCGGATCGGGCCCCGGTCGGGCCCCGGTCGGGCCGAAGCCCCCGGAAGGGGGCGGGCGGCGGGACATGAGCGGGCCCCGGCGCAGCCGGACACAGGCACGGCACCCTGCACCGATCACACAGACCCCGACCCCGGCACGGCACAGCCCCACGCCCGGGCACCGCACACCTGCCCCAACGGCCCCGCCCCCGGCACCGCTCAGGACCCCGTCCCCGCACACCCACCCCAACGACCCCCGCCCCCCCGGCCCGCTCAGCTCACCGCCAGCGACTCGCGGAGCTGTCGCTTCAGGATCTTGCCCGTCGCGTTGCGGGGGAGTTCGGAGTGCTGGAGGAGGACGTGGGTCGGGACCTTGAAGGCCGCCAGGGACTTCGCCGCGAAGGTGCGGATGTCGTCCGGGGTCGCCGTCGAGCCGGGGCGGGTGCGGAGTACCGCCGCCACCTCCTCGCCAAGCACCGGGTGCGGGATGCCCACGACCGCCGCCTCCAGGACGTCGGGGTGGTCGTGGAGGACCGCTTCCACCTCGACGCAGTGGACGTTCTCGCCGCCCCTGATCACCAGGTCCTTGATCCGGTCGACGACACTGACCCGGCCCTCCGAGCGCACCGCCAGGTCCCCCGTCCGGAACCAGCCGTCCGCCGTGAACGCCGCCCCGGTGGCGTCCGGGGAGTTCCAGTAGCCGCGGATCAGCGGCTGCCCGCGCAGGCACAGTTCACCCACCTCACCGTCGGCGACCGGTTCACCGAGGGGGTCCGCGATCCGTACCTCCACCGCCGGCGCCGGACGGCCCACGCTGCCCGGCCAACTCCGGTACTCGTCACCGGCGTTGGAGAGCACGCCGCCGAGCGTCTCGGTGAGGCCGTAGCCGTTGCGGGGCTCGATGCGCTCGCCGTAGCGGTCGGTGAGGCGGGCCACGATGCCGGGAGGGGCCGCGGCGCCGCCCGTGCTGAACCCCGTAAGAGTGGGAAGTTCGTCGCCCAACTCCTTGGCGCGTTCCAGGAGTTGGAGGGCCGTGGCCGGGACGCCGCCGAAGCTGGTGATGCCGTGTTCGCGGATCATGGCGAGCGCGGCGTCCGTGTCCCACTTGCGCAGCACCACGATCGTGCCGCCCACCCCCATCGCCGCGTAGAAGCCGGTGAACGCCGCCACGTGGAAGAAGGGGAAGGTGAGCAGGCCGATGGGGGCCGGGCCCTGGCCGGGCATGATGCCGCGGGTCAGCGCCGCGCGGGCCGCGGCGTAGCGGGGGCCCGTGACGGCGCCCATGTGGGCGTGGTGGGTGGCGACGGCGCCCTTGGGGCGGCCCGTCGTGCCGGAGGTGTAGAGGATCGTGGCGTCCGCGGACGGGTCGATGTCCACGTCGGGCGGGCCGAGTTGGGGGTCGGGGGTGGGCAGGTCCGCGTACCGCTCCACCCGGCCGCCGCTCACCTCCCTGCCCTCCTCGTGGCAGACCAGGGTCCAGGGGCGGGGGCTCGCCGCGTCGAGCCACGGGCGGACCCGCTCGTAGCGCTCCCCGTCGACGACGAGCACCGCGGGGCCGCAGTCGTCGAGGGCGTACGCGAACTCGCCGGCGGTCCACCACCCGTTGAGCGGCACCGCCACCAGGCCCGCCAACTGCGCGGCCCAGAAGGCGACCTGCCACTCCGGGTGGTTGCGCATCGCGATGACGGCGCGGTCGCCCGGCCGCAGTCCGTAGCCGCCCGCGCTCTCGTCGTCGGTGAAGCGGCGGGCCAGCGCGCACGCCGCCGCGAAGAACTCCCCGTAGGTCATGCACCCGTTCTCGGAGATGACGAACGGGGTGTCGCCGAACGCCCACGTCGTCTCGGCGAACTCGCGCAACGTACGCGGCCCGTCGGCATAGGAAAGGCGCCCGTCCTCGCCTCGTACGACGGCGAAGGGGGCGCCCGGAGCGGTCAGCAGCGCTTCCACGGAATCCACGGCATCAGCGTCCATGGTCGGACGGTACGTCCGGCGGCCCGACCCACGTCAAGGTACGTGCACCGGCCAACGGCCATCCGGGGCCCGTACAACGCGGCGGGCGGTGCGCGTGAACCTCCACGCACACCGCCCGCCGACGAGTTTTCGACTCTTCTGAGATGCGATCCTGCGATGCGATCGCGCGATGCGACCCTACGAATTGACCTTACGAGTCGACCCTACGAATCGACCCGCACGGCGGCCTTCGCATGCTCGGCCACCCGCTTGCGGGTCATGAACCAGCCGATCACCAGGCCGACCACGATCAGCGGCGAGCAGTACACCGAGATCGCCGAGTCGCCGCCGCCGACGACCATCAACACCACGACCGCGACCAGGAAGACGATGGTCAGCCAGCTCGTGAACGGCGCGCCCGGCAGCCGGAACGAGGGGCGCTCCAGCTCGCCGCGCAGGGACTTACGGCGCAGCACCAGCTGACAGATCATGATCATGATCCAGGTGCCGATCATGGTGATCGCGGAGAAGTTGATGACGATCGAGAACGCCCGCTCGGGCACGATGTAGTTGAGGATGATGCCCGCGATGTAGCAGCTCGCCGTCAGCAGCACGCCACCGTAGGGCACGCCCTTCCTGCTCATCTTCGTGGTGAACGCGGGCGCGGAGCCCGCGAGTCCCATCGAGCGCAGCACGCGGCCGGTCGAGTAGAGGCCGGAGTTGCAGCTGGAGAGCGCCGCCGTGAGGATCACGAAGTTCATGATGCCGCTGATGCCGGGCACGCCCAGCTTCCCGAGCAGCGTCACGAACGGCGACTCGCCGGCCTTGTACGCGCTCCACGGCAGCAGCAGGACGAGCAGCAGCACGGACCCGACGTAGAACAGCACGATGCGCCAGGACACGGAGTTGATGGCGCGCGGGATCACCTTGCGCGGGTTCTCCGTCTCGCCTGCCGCGATGCCGACCATCTCGATCGCCGCGTACGCGAAGACCACGCCCTGGATCAGGACGATCGCCGGGAGCAGGCCGTTCGGCAGCATGCCGCCGTTGTCGGTGATCAGCTGCGGGCCCGTGCTGTGCCCCTCGATCGGGTGGCGGCTCGCGAGCAGCCAGCAGCCGATGCCGAGGAAGCCGAGGATCGCGGCGACCTTGATGATCGAGAACCAGAACTCGAACTCGCCGAACCAGCGCACCGAGATCAGGTTCGCGCCGAGCACCACGAGCAGCGCCACCAGCGCGAGCGTCCACTGGGGGATGTCGCGGAAGGCGGACCAGTAGTGCAGGTACATCGCCACCGCGGTGATCTCCGCGATGCCGCTGCAGATCCAGTGCAGGAAGTAGACCCAGCCGGTCGTGAACGCGGCCTTCTCGCCGAGGAACTCACGCGAGTACGAGACGAACGAGCCCGACGTGGGCCGGTGCATCACCAGCTCGCCCATGGCGCGCGTGATGAAGAAGGCGAACAGACCGGTGATGGCGAAGATGATCACCAGGGACGGGCCCGCGATGTTCAGCCGCTCCCCCGCGCCGAGGAAGAGACCGGTGCCGATGGCGCCACCGATCGCGATCATCTGGACCTGACGATTGCGCAGGCCGGCCGCGTAACCCCCCTCACGGACGGCTCCGGCCTCGGCCTTCCCGTCCGTGGCCACACTGCCCTCGGTCGCAGCCGCAGAGGCCTGCGCGGGCCGAGCCTCGGACTCGGCTTGTGCTGTGTGCTCCATGGTTCTCCGACGTACGTGCAAAACGGCATGCCGCACACACGCGAGCGCGAACGCGGGCAGGCGTGTGCGGCGTACCTGTTGGACAGGACTGACCCTCCGGATACGGCGGGCCTCGGGATCGGGAAACCTCTGACCTGCTCAGTGCTGTGCGTCACAGGCAGGAATCAGGAGTTCCCGTGGAGTGTGCCGCGGGCGTACCGCGGGACGACACGCCACCTTAAACCGTTCACAGGGGCAACTAATCCACGAGCCCGACGAGCGAACCGGCGTACTGGGCACCGGACTCGGCGAGCACCTCGTCGAGGGACTGCGCGGAGCGCACGGGGGCGAAAGTCACCTTGCCCGGCTCTGCCCCGTTCTCGCCCTGGATATAACCCTGGACATATCCGTACACAGCGGGACGAGGAAGGCTGTTGTAGTGGAAGTGAGTTGAGAAGTAGTACGCGCCGGTGTCGTACAGCGCGACGAGATCGCCGGGCTCCAGTTCGGGCAGCTCCCGGCCGCGCGCCACGAGGTCGCCCGCGAAGCAGCAGGGCCCGGCCACGTCCTGCACCAGCGGCGCGGTCGTCCGCGGCCGGCCCTCGGCGTCGTACGCCCCGACCCGCAGCGGCCACGACTCGGGCGCGAAGACGGTACGGGTCGCCACCTGCGCGCCCGCGTGCGTCACCGCGATCCGGCGGCCGCCGGAAGTCTTGGTGTACTCGACGTGGGCGGCGATGAACCCCTGCTTGGCGAGGAGCGAGCGCCCGAACTCGGTGACGAGCGTGTAGCGGCCGTCGAAGAGCCCGGGGACGGTCTCCCGCAGGATCCGCACGTACTCCTCGAAGCCGGGCGTGACGGCGTCCGAGTCGAAGTTCACCGGCAGGCCGCCGCCGATGTCGAGGGTGTCGATCTGCTGCCGCCCGACCTGCGCGTTGATCTTCTCGGCCAGGTCGTACGCGGCGCGCACGCCCTCGGCCATCAACTCAAGGGCCACACCCTGGGAGCCGGTGTGCGTGTGCAGACGGGTCATCCACGGCCGCGCCTTGTACGCGCCGATGACCCACTGCTCCGCGCCCGCGTCGCGCAGCGCGACGCCGAACTTGGAGGTGGCGGTCGCGGTGCTCATCGCGCCGATCGAACCGCTGCCGACCTGCGGATTCACCCGAAGCCCCACGGGCGCGCAGCCCGCTCCGAACTCCTCGACGAGCTCGTCGATCCGGGCCAGCTCCTGCGGGTTGTCGGCGTTCACGGCGATGCCGCTCGCCAGCGCGTCGCGCAGTTCGCCGACCGTCTTGGCGGGCGAGTCGAAGACGATCCGCTCGGCGGGCACCCCGGCCGCCCGCGCGAGCGCCAGCTCACCGGGGCTCGCGACCTCCGCGCCGATGCCCTCCTCGTTCAGGAGCGCGAGCACGGGGACGAGCGAGGCCGCCTTCACCGCGAAGGTGTGCCGCGCCTCCACGCCCGCGAACGCCGCCTTGAGCGCGCGCGCCGCCTCCCGGACCCCGGCCACGTCGAGCAGCCCGAGCACGGGGGCGTCGGGTCCTACGAGCCCCTGCTCGACGGCGGCGCGCAGGGCGGCGTCGCGGCGGGCGGCGGAGGCGGAGGCGGGGGGCTGCGGCATCGGGGGGTGGCCTGCCTTCTGCTTCGTACGGGGTGGTGGTCCGGGCACTCGTCACTGTGCAGCGCGGCGGGGTGGCGTGTCTGCGTGCGACGCCACGAAGTACGGGGCCGCTGGACTGTGTGCCGGCACAAGGAACGGCGGATGGGCACGCGCGCGTAGTGCGTGCGCACGACGGTGGGTGGTTAGGGGTGGTGGCGACGCACTACGAGAGATGGCCACTGCCGCGATCACGGCAGCGGGATCAGCCCGGCCCTCCGCAGCCCCAGCTCGACGACGAGCCGCACGTCGGGATCCCCGAGGTCGAAGCCGCCCAGCTCACGGGCCCTGCGCAACCGGTACCGCAACGTATTCGCATGGATCCCCAGATAACGGGCGGTGGCCCCGGCGTCGCCGAAGAACGCCAGATGCGCGGCCACCGTGCGCGGCAGATCCGTCCCGTGCCGCTCGTCGTGCGCGAGGAGCGCGGCCACGGCGTCCCCGGCCGACGGCACCTGCGCGGCGACGGCGTCCGACACCCGCAACGCGTCCAGGGCGAACCGCACGTCGTCTGCGCCCGCCACCTCGGGCCCTCCGCGCTCGCGCAGCACCCGCAGCACCTCGGCGGCCCCGGCACGGGAGTCCACGGCGTCCTTCAGGGCACCGACGACCGGCCCCACGGCGACCAGGGGCCGGGCCCCGGCGCCACGCAGCACGGTGGCGAGGTCCCGCGCGAGGCGCTCGGCGGCGTCGGGCCGGGGGTCGGTGAGCAGCACGTCGAACCGGTCGCCACATTCAGCCCCTCCGGCGATTGAGGAGCGGGGTCCGGGGCGGAGCCCCGAGAGCGGGACACGGGGTGCCGCCTCCCGACCTTGAGGCAGCCCGCCCTCCACCCGGTAAGCAAACGCAGACCCACCATGCGCAGCAACCCGCAACACCGCCGCCCGCAACGCCCGCTCACGCACCTCCGACGCCCCGGGCCCCACGACCACAGCCGCCAGCACGGCACACGGCTGCCCCGGATCGACACCGAGCGCGGCAGCCGCGGCACCCACATCGGGCGACCGCTCCTCGAACAGGGCGCGCACCGCGTGCCGACGCCGCCCCTCCGCGGACCGGGAGCGCAACCGGTGATGCAGCAGATGCGGGACCGCGATCGTGGCGGCCTGCCGCAGCGCGTCGCGGGCCCCCTCCGGCAGCGGCTCCCCGTCGGCGGCGGCCCACAGCGACCCGAGCACCTCCTCCCCCGCGCGCACAGCGATGGCGAGCCGCTCGGGGAACCGTCCGTCAGCAGGCCGGTGCACGACGTCCCCCGCCCACAACGCGGCGAGGATCCCGCTCTCCGCGAGCTCGGCGACCCGCCACCGCGGCACCCGCCGCCCGAGGATGGTCAGCCGCCGCAGCGGGTCGGCGGTGTCGGCGGTGGGCGAGTACGCCAGCACATTGGACTCGGGGTCCTCGATGGTGATCGCGCCCCCGACGAGCGCGGCGAGCGCCGAGGCGAGGGCCGGCAGATCCCCGAGCCCCACGTCGACACCGGGTTCCGGCACCCGCGCGCCACCGGCCGCGAGCGCGGCCCGCAGCAGCCCGATCAGCTCGCCCCAGTCCACCCAGGGGGCGCGGGCGAGCAGCGCGGTGGACACCCCGTCGGCCACCTCACTGAGCAGCGGCGACACGCCTTCGGCACCCCGCCGCACCACAAGCGCGGCGGCCCCGGCCCGATCGGCCGCACGCAGCACCTCGGCGGCAGCGGGATCGGAGGTGTCGACGCCCACGGCGATGAGCACCCGCCCCCGCTCCTGCAGGCTCTCCCCGGCGTCGAACACCCCGACCCCGCCCACGGCCACGTCCGTCCCGCACGGCGCCCGCACGACCTGCACGACGTCCCGCCCCACGACCCCGACGACCTGCGCCAACGTGGGGCCGCCGCCCGGAACGGAACTCTCGGACTGCGGCTGCGGCTGCGGCCTGCCGGACGCGGAAAACTCCATGCCCCCAGTCTCACCGATCACGTAGCCCCGCCCGATGTGACGAACAAGTCACCACAAACACCCCACTTGTGAGCAACAGCACCCGACATTCACCGCCAATCGGCCGCCCTCGCGCCTACGTTGGACGGATGTCCCCTCTTGCCCGGGTGAGCGAGACGTACGGTCCACGCTTCGCCGAATTCGCCTTCGAGCCCGCCTTCCTGGCCGCGGTCGACCAGCACGTGGCTGAGGTCCGCGACCGCCTGGCGGCCGGCTCGGCGGCTCTGCATCCGCCGGCCCCCGACGCCGAGGCCCTCGGCGACTACGCGCTCGGCTTCCTCGACGCGCTCACCGAGAACGGCTGGCTCGAACCGGTGGGACACGACTACGCGGTGTGCCGCCTCACCGCCATCAGCTGGCTGGTGAGACGGCACGACCTGCTCGACCTGGTGTAGCTCACCCCGGTCGCCGGTCCCTACTGGTTGTCGAACCGCTCCCGCTCCTGAACGGGCTGGTTGCTGAGCGCATCCTCACGCCCCGCCTGATAGGCACCGGCACCGCCGTTCCCGGCGTTCCCCTTCGCCTTGGCGGTCTCCTCCTCGGCCATGTTCAGCCACCGCTCCCAGCGCTGCTTCATCGGCCCGATGAGCCCGCCGCCGACACCGACGATCAGGATCCCGGCCCCGGCCGCGAGACCGGCGATCAGCACCGGCTGCGTGACGGACGTGGCGATGCCCGCCTGCCCGAGCGCGGCGATGGCGCCCAGGACCACGATGCAGGCCCAGACGATGGTGCCGACGGTCTTCCCGTACGAGACGGAGGACAGGGTGTTGGTGACGATGTCACGCACCAGGTTGGCGACGGCCATGGCCACCACGATCAGGACGACCGCGACGATGCCGCGCGGCAGCCAGGCGACGATGCCGTTGATCATGTCGGACACGGGGTTGTCGCCGAAGACACCGAAGCCGAGCTGGAGCACGATCAGCATCAGGGCGACGTAGACGACCTTGCAGAGGATCGCGGTCGTGTCGTACTTCGACCCTTCGAGCATCTTCGCCGAGCCGGCCCGTTCGGCGAGCTTCTCCGACCCGATCTTCCGAAGGCCCCGGTCGAGGAGCTTGGTGATCATCTTGGCCACGAACCAGCCGATGACCATGACGACGATGAAGCCGAGAAGCTTCGGCACGAACTCGGCGACCTTCGACCACGCGTCGTTCAGCCCTTGAGTGAAGTCGACGGCGAGCGTGCTGGCGGGATTCTGGATCATGAGTGGCTACCTCCACTCAGTGGGGCCGGACGCCACGAGACCGCGCCCGACGAGACGTGTCCCCCTCGTTTTCCTGTGTCCCTCCGGCTTAACAGCCCCAGCCGCCCCCGGCCGCCCCACATCCCCCATTGGCGTGACGCCCCCCGCCCGACGGCCCACCCCACACCCCGAACCCGATCCGCTACGCTGTTCACGCGCCTTCGTAGCTCAGGGGATAGAGCACCGCTCTCCTAAAGCGGGTGTCGCAGGTTCGAATCCTGCCGGGGGCACCAGTACAGAAGGGGCCCACCTCCGGATTTCCGGAGGTGGGCCCCTTCTGGCACAGATCGGCCAGGCCGACGTCAGCCGGGCGGGAGACGCCCTGGGCCCGAGGGCCCGGCGTGCACGTGGGCTGCGATGCGCGTGACGGTCCCCGTGTTGTCCTCGAACAGGTGCGCCTGCATCCCCGACGCCCGGGCCGCCTCGACATTGGCTGCGAGATCGTCGATGAACAGGCAGTCCTCCGGTCGCACGGCCAAGCCGGCGCATGCGGCCTCGAACGCACGCGGGTCGGGCTTCTCGATGCCGATCTCGTGCGAGTAAACGATCTGTTCCACCAGTTCGTCGAAGTGGTACAGCGCCGTCTCCCGCTCCCGGGCGCCGACAAAGCTGTTGCTCAGGATGCCCAGCCTGCAGGTTCCCCGCAGCCCTCGCACATAGGTGATGAGTTCCTCGTTCGGTGTCCCCAGGTACTCCGCCCAGAGATCCGCCATGAAGGCTTCGGCCAGGGGGACATCGAGGCCCAGGCGAGCCGACACCTGCTGGTGCACCTCTCGTTCACTGACGCTCCCGACACCCCCGGCCCGCCACACGTCGTGCATCCGCTCATGAACAGTGCCCAGCGGCCGTAACCCGCCCTCACAGCCGCCTGAAGTAGACCGCCACCGGGTTCGCCGTGCACCCGAGTTGTTCGTACAGCGCCCTCGCGGGTGCGTGGAAGGCGTCGCCGCCGGTGGCGATCTCGACGATCTCCGCTCCGAGCAGGCGCATCTGCTCGAAGGCGTGTCGGCACAGGGTCGCGCCCAGGTGGTGTCGTCGGTGCTGGGGCGAGACCGCGAGGATCACGATCTGGCCGTGTCTGCGGTCCGGGTCGACGGCCCACGCCACGTAGCCCGCGATCTCGCCTGACATGCCTGTCATGCCCGTCATGCCTGTCATCTCGGCGACAGTGACGTACGCGTGGCGTTCGGGGGCGTGGAGTCCTGCCACCTGTCGTCGGTAGTCGTCGCGCCAACTGCCGTGCTGGACCGTGAAGATGGTCTCGCCCATGAGGGGGCGGAAGACGTCCTCGAAGAAGGGGCGGAACGTGTCGATGGTCAGATCGGTGAGTGCGGCCAGGTCGTCGTCGACGAATGCGCGCATCCGCATGGAGGGGTGCCTTTCGCGCTGAGGGCTCGGCTCCCAAAGGGAGTTGGGCGTGGGTCGGCCCGCTCCCGGCCGAGGAATCGGCGGAGAGGCAGGGGCCCTCAGACCCGCGTACGCCAAGCGGCAAAGCACTCCATGACCCGGACCGTAACGCCTCCTCGACCCAAGGGCGCCGCACCATCCTGTGACCTCCTTGTGAAGATCCCTTGGGGTTGGCATACTCCTCCCGCCGCCCCCCAACGGCCGGAGCCCGCTCAGGGCTCGGCTGTCTTCATATTCCCCTGGGGGGATCTTGAAATTGCATGCTGTGTCACGGGCGTTCGCACTGACCGCGGCCGTGGTCGCGACGACGTTCGCCATGGGGGTTCCGGCGCACGCGGTCGACGTGGAGTCCGGGACGTTCGACGTCGTCAGTGAGGTGGGGGACCCGGTCGGTGGCGGGTATCCGTACTCGTACGTCGACGGCGCGGGGTCGGGGGACTCCATGTACGCCGGGTGGAACGACGAGCAGAACTCCGTGCACGTCATCGTGCTCGCCGCGAACGGTGACCGGTGGGACCTCACCATGGGGGCTCCGAGCGGAGAGCAGCTCGCCGTTGGGACGTACAGCGGGGCGAGCGACACGCCGTCCCTCAGCGGGGCGAAGCTGGCCGTGGACGGGACGTTCTACGGGTGCGAGTCCGAAGGTGCCTTCACCGTCGACCGGCTCGAACTCGGGCCCCGCGGCTACGTCGAGGCCCTCGACGCCAGCTTCGGGCAGAACTGCGAGGACACCGTTCCCGGGCTCACCGGGCAGGCCCACCTCACCAATCCGCCGCCGCCCGCCGAGCTGTCCCTCCGCGCGCACGTCGACGCCACCGGCTCCGTGTCCGCGGACGGCAGGGCCACCGTGCGCGGCACCGTCACCTGCACCGAGCCCGTCGACGACGTCCTGGTGAACGGCCGTATCGAGCAGGTCGTCGGCAAGGACGCCCTGGCCACCGCCACGTACTACACGCACATCGCCTGCACCCCGGGCGCGCCCGTCGCCTGGTCCGCCGTCGGCACCGCGGGCGGCGGCGTCCCCTTCGCCAAGGGCGACGCCTCCGTCGGCTACAAGGCCCAGGCGACCGACCCGGTCTACGGGCACACGGTCGTCACCGACCCGGCGGCCACCGCCACGGTGTCCCTGCGCAAGGACTGAGCGGCCGTAGCACGCTCATCCAACTTCCAGTCTTCTTAGGTCATTTGGAGTCCCGTGAGATCCAGACGTGTCATCACCCGTGTCTGCACCCGCGTCACAACCACCCTCGCCTGCGCCGTCCTCCTCTCCGGAGCGTTCGGCGTCGGCACCGCCGAGGCCTATGACGTCGAGTCCGGCAGCCTCTCCTTCAGTGGGGACGCCGGTGAGTACGTCAGCGGTGGGCAGTCGTACGCCTACGCCGACGGCCTGACCGCGCAGGGGTACATCACCAACGGTGTCCCGACCGGCGTCGGCGTGTTCGTCGACGGGGCCGACGGCGGCAGTTGGGCCCTGCACCTCGAAACGCCCGCGGGCGCCGTCCAGCCGCTGGCGCCCGGCACCTACAGCGGCGCGGCGGCCAACCCGGACGCGAGCCGGCCCCGCATCGAGCTGCGCGGCAACGGCCGGGACTGCCTCGACGAGGGGTCCTTCACCGTCCAGGACGTGGACATCAGGGCCCACGGCTACGTGAAGAAGCTCGACGCCACCTTCGAGCAGCACTGCCCCGGCGCCACGGAGTCGCTGCGCGGCGAGGTCCACGTGGCCAACCCGGAGCCGCCCGCCGAGACCGCGCTGGGGCTCGACGTCGCCCCCGACGCCGTCGCCGGCCGGGTCGACGGGCACGCCCTCGTCCACGGCACCGTCACCTGCACCGAGCCGGTCGCCCTCGACACGTACGGCACCGTGAGCCAGACCCTGGACGGCGTGACGACCCGCGGCACCTACCGCACCAAGGTCGGCTGCGTGCCGGGCGGGCCCACGGCGTGGACCGCGTCCGCCGTCCCCTCCGGCAGCGTGCCCTTCCAGCGCGGCGACGCCACCGTGATCGCGAGCAGCACCGGCAAGGACCCGTTCTACGGCCACACGATCACGGCCGGCTACAGCGGTCCGCTCCAGCTCACGAAGAAGTAGTCACGCGCGGCGCAGCCGCAGGTGGAAGCCGGGGGCCCCATCCGTTCCCGGCTCGTACCACGCGTCCCCGCCCCCGGCCCGCGCCAGCGTGCGGACGATCCACAGGCCGAGGCCCGTGCCCTGCGGTCCGTGGGCGCGGGTCAGCGCGCCGGGGGCGTGGGTCGCGCGGCCGAAGCGCTGGAAGAGGCGGGGGACGGCCTCGGGCGGGACGCCGGGGCCGTCGTCGTGGACGCGGATGTCGACGTGGCCGGCCGCGGCCGTGACATGGATGCCGATCGGTGGGCGGCCGTAAGTGCGGGCGTTCTCCAGGTAGTTGACGAGCATTTCGACCAGGTCGCCGCGGTCCACGAACGCCACGACGTCGGGTGCGCAGTCCACCTCCACCTGGAGGGCGCCCTCGTCCATCGCACCCAGTTGTTCGAGGATGAACTCCAGGACGGGGACGGGCCGTGGGGCGGCGTCGACGGCGTTTCCGTCGATTCTCGCCGCGGCCAGGTGCTTGCGTACGAGGGTCTGCAGCCGCGCCGTTGCGTCGATGATGCGGTCCGCGATGTCCGCCCGCTGCTCGTCGGTCAGCCGGGCGCCCGCGTCCCGCAGTGTGTGGGCGAGCACGCCGATCGTGGCCAGCGGGTTGCGCAGTTCGTGCGCGGTGACGGCGATGACGGTGTCCTGGCGGGCCAGGGCCGCTTCGAGCGCGTGCTGCGTCCGGCGCCGTTCGGTGACGTCCCGCAGCATCGCGATGTGCAGGCGGTCGCCGGACGCGCGCGTCGCCGTGACCCGCATCTCGACGACGCGTCCCGAGCCCGACGGCAGGACGAGGTCGATCTCGGCCGGTTCCCTGGCCGCGAGCGGGAAACCGAAGGGGAGGCCGAGGAGCTCCCCCGCCGGGCGTCCGAACAGTTCGGCGGCCGCCGGGTTGCAGAGCCGGATGAGGCCCTCCTCGTCGACGGCGACGATCCCGTCGGGCGCCGCCTCCACGACCGCCTCGACGGGGTAGCCGGGCGGCGGCGCGGTGCACGGCCGAGGGTCGGAGTCAGTCATCGGGACCGTCTGGATCCGTGCCGGGCGTCTGTGAGTTCAAGGGGGCCGAGAGGTTCGGCAGGTTCGGCAGGTTCGAGAGGGGCGGCTGTGCCCCGTCGGCGCCGGGCGGCGGGTCGGCCGCGCCGAAGTCGTGGGAGTGGGAAGGGCCGCGCATCGGTTCGCCGATGTGCATGCCGGAGCCGTCGATCTCGTACCGGCGGATGCCGTCGTCGTGGGCGGAGCCGCGGGTCTGCAGGACGGCGATGGCGCGCTGCATCTCGCCGTGGGCCTCCACATGGCGCAGCAGGATCGTCACGTCGGTGAGGCCGGCGACCTCCATCGCGACCGCCGGTGTGACGGTGGGCGTGACCCGGCCGGTGGGGGCCGAGGTGAGCAGGGTCGTGACCTCGTGATGGCGCAGGACCGCGCCCAGTGAGACGACGAAGTCGAGCAGCGCGCGCGAGCTCACGATGCGTTCGAGCGCGGAGAGGGTGTCGATGCACACGCGGGAGGGGCGGAACTCCTCGATGGCGCGCCGTACCCGCAGGAAGTGCTCCTCGGGCGAGGCCACTTCGGGGTATTCGCACACGACGCGCAGCAGCCCCGAGGCCTCCATGGCGTCCAGGTCGAGCCCCCAGCCGACGGCGTTGCGGGCGAGTTGGTCGCGGGTCTCGTCGAAGCTCTGGAGCAGGCAGCGCTCCCCGGCGTGGAAGGCGCCGGCCGCGAAGAACAGGCTCGTCAGGGTCTTGCCCGTGCCGGTGGGGCCGGTGAGCAGCACGATCGAGTCCCGGAAGAAGCCGCCGCCGCACATGGCGTCCAGGCCGTCGATGCCGGAGGAGACGCGTTCCGTCGACGCGCGCTCCCGCGACTGCAGGAAGGCGAGGGGCATGATCACGATGCCTTCCCGCGGGCCGATGGTGAACAGCCACTCGCCCGTACGGTGCGTGGTGCCGCGGAACTTGACGACCTCGACGGTCCTGCGGCGCCGTTCCTGCCGCAGGACGTTGCGCAGGATGACGACGTTGTCCAGGACGAACTCCTCGACGCCGAACTGCGACACGCTGTTGTACTCCGCGTGCCGCTCGGCGGTGACCACGGTGGTCACATCGAGGGCGTCCAGGGCCGAGACGATCCGGTACAGCTCGTGGCGCACCACTCCGGCGCTGGTGAAGTTGGCGAGGATCGCGCCGATCGAGTCGAGCGTGACGCGACGGGCGCCGATCCTGCGGACGGCGTGCGCGATCCGTGCCGCCAGGGCGCCCAGGTCGTACGAGCCGATCGTGGGCGCCTCATCGGCGATGCCCACCGACGCGTCGATGAACACCCACTTCCCGGCCCGTTCCCATTCCGCGATCGGGAAGCCCAGGGAGGCGACGTTGGTCCGGATGTCGTCGGGGTCCTCCTCAAAGGTGACGAACACCCCGGGGGCGCCCTGGTCCCGTACGCCCCGCGCGAGGAACTCGATGGCGAACAGGGTTTTTCCGCTGCCCGTCGACCCGGCCACCAGCGTGGAGCGTCCCTCGGGCAGCCCGCCGAGGGCGATCTGGTCGAAGCCGTTGATGCCGGTGGGGGCCCTGGGGACGGAGCCCCCCAGGGCGGGGTTCTCCGGGTTGCCTTCGGTTCCAGTCATCTCATCCCTGCCTCTTGCGGGACGGTACGTCCGGGGCGGGCAACCCGAGCGCGAGGGCGGCGCGGCCCTGGTCGGACAGGTCCCCGATGACGCGGCGCTGCGGGGACGGCGAGACCTTGATGACGGTCGGGGTCGCCAGGATGTGGTGCTCCTCGGCCAGTTCGGGCCGTTGCACGACGTCGATGACGGTGAGTTCGAAGCCGTCCGCGAGTCGGGACTCGCACAGCGCCCGCAGGTTGACGCGCGCGGCGTCGGAGCGCTCCGACGCCCCGGCCACGAAGAGCGTGAAGGAGTGCGTGGCCTGCCTGTCGCACACCCGTGGTTCGTTGTCACCGCGCATCGCGAAGCCTCCGCAGTACGGCTGCCACACGTCCGAAGTTACTCAGCACCGGCCCCAACTGCCATAGTCACAGCAGCTGTTGACGAGTGAACCTCGGACTCCCCAGGCACTCGCGGCTACGATCGACGGACGGGCCACCGCACGGGCTCCGGGCTCCCCGAGGACTACCCATGATCCGAGTACTTGTGGTCGAGGACCAGCGGGCGATGGCGGACGCGCTGGAGATCGCGCTCGGGGTGCAGCCCGACCTCGACTGTGTCGGCGCCGTGCGGACGGTCGAGGAGGCCCTGCCGCTCGTCGCCTCCCATAGCCCGCACGTGGTGCTGATGGACATTCACCTGCCGGGCGCGGACGGCATCGAGGGCACCCGGCGCATCAGGGCCGAGCACCCCCGCACGCGGGTGCTGCTGCTCACCGCGGACACCGACCCCGGCCAGCTGGTGGCCGCCACCTCGGCGGGCGCGGCCGGTTTCCTCGCCAAGGACAGCGCGTTCCCTGCCGTGCTCGCGGCCATCAGGGCGCCGGCCGAGGGCCCGATGTTCGTCGAGGAGTCCACCCTCGGCATCCTCGTCGCGGCGATCGGCTCCTCCACCGGAGCGGCGGCCCGGTCCCGGCGTGCCGCCGCCGGGGCCGGGCTCACCGCCCGGGAGCGGGAGGTCCTCCGCCTGATGGGCCGGGGCCTCGGACCCCGGGCGATCGCCGAGCGGCTCGTGGTGAGCCCGCACACCGCGCGCGGCCACGTGAAGCGGGTCATGGCGAAGCTGGGCGCGCACAGTCAGCTGGAGGCGGTCGTGGCCGCCGCCAGATCCGGGCTGCTGCGGGTGTCCGGCGATGAGCCCCGGGACTACTGAGGGGCCGCGCCGGCCAGGTCGTCGGGACAGCCCATGTGGGCTGTGCTACCGGCCCACTTGGGGCTTACCCGGACCTCGCGCCCCTCCTAGCCTTGGGGGTGTGCGGCCGGTGGCCTCCCGCCGATGATGACACCAGCCGCCCGCCGGTCTGCCCGGACCCGGCGACCACCGGGTCCCGTACACGAGCGACTACGGGACCCGGTGGCCCGCCCCGGACCACGGGAGGCCGGCGACGGCCGTGACGTCAGCGGGAGTCGCGCAGCGAGCCGACCGTCCGCAGCAGCCGGTCCGCCCGCTCCCGCAGCTCCGGATGCGCGAGCACCGTGTTGCGCAGGCCGCGGACCGGGCGGCGCCAGAGGCGGTGGGCGGCCGCGGCGGGGTGGGGCCGGGCCGCGAAGCCCTCGGCCACCCGCAGTTCGCGGGTCTTGAGCCAGTCCTTGTACTCCTTCTCTCCGCGTCCCCAGTCCAGGAGCCGGATGCCCTGGCGGCCCGCGGCCTCGACCATCCGCAGATGCATGAGGAGGCCGGGCGAGTAGTAGCTGAACTCCGGGTCGTACGCGGTGAACCAGGCCGCGAAGACCGTCCTCGACGTCGGCCCGAAGTGGGCGGCGACCGGGCGGTCGCCCGCGTAGACGACCGAGAGGACACCGGTGAAGTGGTCCTCGCGGACCTGGAAGAGATGGTCCGTCAGGTGCACGATCCACGGGCGGGCGAAGCGGTCCATGCGGCCGGTGCGGCGGTACTGGGCCGACTTCCACCGCATCAGCTGGTGCAGCACCTTGGGGTCGCGCTCGTCGTAGACGAAGCGCATCTCCCCGACGTTGCGGCTCAGTCGGCGTTCCTTCTTGAGTGTCGTCTTGGCCTGGCCGGGATACGACGCCTTCAGCCACTCCGCGTACGTCTCGTGGCTGCCGTCCTTCAGGTCGAGGACGGGTGAGGCGAAGGTTCCGGTGATGTAGCGGCCGAAGGGCTTCTGTTCCTCGACGAGGTGGTCGAACTCGAAGACCGACAGGCCGCAGGCGCGCAGGAGTTGGCGGGTGTCCCAGGTGACTCCGGGTCTGTGCACCAGGGCCTGGCAGTCGGACAGGCCCATGCCGATGGCGCGGCCGATGCCCGCGGGCCCCTTCTCGTACGGGAAGAAGCCGACGGGCTCGGCGCCCTCGCGCAGCACCGCCACGTGCGCGCGGCCCTTGAACCTGGCGACCCCCTCGGCGAACTCCGGTGACAGGAACGGGTTCTGGTAGTCCGGAGACTGCTCCATCGTTTCGTGCCATGCCGTACGCAAGGACGCGCTGAGCTCGTCGGCTCTGTACGTCGTGATGTTCAACGTCGGTTCGACCGCCCTTCGCCGCGGGCGCATGGGCCGGCGCTCGGACCGCTAACCGGACAGGTGCGTTGATACGCGAGCATGCAGCTCATGGGCCCCCCTCTTCCCCCATGGGGCTCAAAGGTCGCGAAACAGTACGCACGCTGTCAAGAGCCCTACGGTCCCTACGCGTTGATCCGGACGTGTACGTGCATGTCGTGCCAGCCGTCCGTGTGCAGCGCCGAGCTGCGGCGGGTGCCCTCCAGCGGGTAGTCGGCCTTGAGCGCCACCTTGCACGAGGGTTCGTTGCGGGTGGAGTGCAGGAGGTCGATGCGGTGGAAGCCGGCGTCGAGGGCCCAGTCCGTCATCGCGGCCAGCGCCCTGGGGGCCACGCCCAGGCCGCGGGCGGACGGCAGCACCCAGTAGCCGACCTCGGCGACGCCCTCCATGAGGTTCATCTGGCGCAGCGCCATCCTGCCGAGCGGAGCCCCGTCGGCCGCCCCGGCCACGAACCACTGGGCCGCCGTCTCCTCCCGCCACCCCTCGTGCGTCGACTCCACCCAGCCGCGGGCCTCGTCCACGGAGTCCATGCCGCGGATGTGCCAGTAGCGCAGGGCCGGGTCCTGGAAGGCCTCGTGGATCGCGGGGGCGTCGGTGAACTCCGGTGTCCGCAGGACCAGTTCGCCGTCAGCGGAGTGGAGCGTCGGCTGTGGGTCCTTGGCCAGGGTGCCGGGCGGGATGATGGGCAGGATGTCGATCGGCATGGTCCGCATCATGTCCGGACCATGCAGCGCGACGCACCCGGATTGATTCAAGCCCCGCCTTGGGACGAGAGCCAGCGGGGTCCGGGGCGGAGCCCCGAGGCGTAGGACACCAACCGGGTCAGGCTTCCGTGCGGACCGGGGCCGTTTCCGGGAGGCGCCAGATGCACAGCGCGCTGGCGAGCCCGGCGAGGGCCATGTACCCGGCCAGGTACCACGGGCGGTCGCCCCCCGCGTCGACCAGGAGCGTCGCCACGAAGGGCGAGGTACCCGCGAAGATCACGCCGTTGATCTCGCGGACGAAGACCAGACCGCTGTAGCGGACCTCGGTCGGCAGCGACTCGGCGTAGAACGTGCCGGTGACCGCGAAGATCGAGTTCAGCATCAGGGCGAAGGCGATGGTGATCGCCAGGTAGATCAGCCACGGCTCGCGCGTGTCCACCAGCCAGAAGAAGGGGTACGCGAAGAGCGTGATCGCCACCGCGCCACCGATCATCACCGGCTTGCGCCCGATCCGGTCGGAGAGCGCGCCCGCCAGGGGAATGGTGAGGATCGAGACCGCCGAGGCGATCGTGATGCCGAGGACGGAGGTGCCGGCGGAGAGGCCCAGCTGGTTGGTGAGGTAGCTGGGCAGATAGCCCTGGATCGCGTACGAGGCGATGGCGGTGGCGCAGCCGGAGCCGATGAGCAGGGCGATCGCCTTGGGGCGCGCCTTGATCGCGGCGAGTACGGGGAGCTTCTCCCGCTTGCCGCTGGCGCGGGTGGCCTCGAACTGCTCGGTCTCGGGCGCGGCGTTGCGGATCAGCAGGGCGATGACGACCACGAGGGAGCTGGCCAGGAACGGGATGCGCCAGCCCCAGCTGAGGAAGTCGTCCTCGGGGAGCGTCGAGACGGCGGCCACCGCGCCGGAGGCGATGACGACGCCGATGAACTCGCCCGCGCCGGGCAGCGAACCGTAGAATCCGCGCTTGCTGTCCTCGGCCGCCTCCGTCGACATGACGTACGCGCCGCCGAGCTCGGCGCCGACGCCGAAGCCCTGCATCATCCGGCAGAACACGAGGAGGACCGGGGCCCAGATGCCGATCTGGTGGTACGTCGGCAGGAAGCCGATGGCGAGGGTGCCGACGCCCATCAGGATCACGGTGAGGATCAGCACCGGGCGGCGGCCGATGCGGTCGCCGAGGTGGGCCAGGACCAGGCCGCCGATGGGGCGCACGGCGAAGCCGAGCCCGAAGGTCGCGAACGAGGCGAGGGTCGCCGCGAACGGCGAGACGTCCGGGAAGAAGACCTTGTTGAAGACGAGCGCGGCCGACGCGCCGAAGAGGAAGAAGTCGTACCACTCGAGGATCGAGCCGACGACGCTCGCGGCCGCTGTGCGGCGCTGGCGGGTGCGCGCGCTCATGACCTTCGTGTCTCTCGGACCTCTCGGAGCGGACGGCTCCTTGTGGGTGGATGTGCTCGTCGTCGGGCTCATCTCACTCTCTTTCCGGGCTCAGTGGGCCGACTGACGACCCGATGTTGCAACATATGCACGCCTGTTGCGTGAAGGCTGCTAATGTTCTTCATGGGCCCAGCGGGATGTCAATGGAGGGACGGCGAATGTCCGGTAAGGCTGTCTGCCTCGGCGAGACGATGGCGCAGGCCACCCCGGCCGACGGCGAGGGGTTGGAGCGCAGCCGGGAGCTGCGGCTCGCGGTCGCCGGCGCCGAGTCGACCGTGGCGCAGTACCTCGCGGATCTCGGGCACGAGGCCGCCTGGGTGAGCCGGGTCGGGGACGATCCGTTCGGCCGGCGGATCCTCGCGGCGGTCGCCTCGCGCGGCGTACGCGTGGACGCGGTGCACGCCGATCCGGCCGCCCCCACCGGCGTGTACTTCAAGGACCCGGGTCCCGACGGCACGCGCGTGCACTACTACCGGGCGGGCTCGGCCGCGTCCCGGATGACACCGGCCGACGCGGACCGCGTCGACCTGACCGACGTACGACTGCTGCACCTCACCGGGATCACACCGGCCCTGTCGGACGGCTGCGCCGGGCTCGTGGACACCCTGATGGAGCGGGCGGCGGACAGCGGGACGCTCGTGTCGTTCGACGTCAACTACCGCCCGGCGCTGTGGAGTTCACGCGACAAGGCGGCGGAGGCCCTGCTCGCCCTCGCCCGCCGCGCCGACATCGTGCTCGTCGGGCGCGACGAGGCCGAGACGTTGTGGGGCACCGCCACCGCCGAGGACGTACGGGAACACCTCGCGCCGCGCGGCACCCTCGTGGTCAAGGACGGGGACGTGGGGGCCACCGAATTCACCGACGCGGGCAGCGAGTTCGTGGCAGCGCCCGCCGTCGACGTCGTCGAGGCCGTCGGCGCCGGTGACGCCTTCGCCGCCGGATATCTGAGCGGACTGCTGGACGGGGCCGCCCCGGCCGAGCGGCTCGCCCTCGGGCACCGGCTCGCCGGGCGGACGCTGCGCAGCATCGAGGACTACGTCCCCGCCACAGGCCCTGCCCTGCTCGGCGAAGGACACTGATCCCATGTCACAGACCGTCCGTCGCGCCATCGACATCCTCGAGTTCATCGCCCGCCGCCCGCGCACCCAGACCGAGGTCGGCGAGCACCTCGGCGTGCACCGCTCGACCGCGCTGCGCATCCTGGAGTCCCTCACCGAGGGCGGCCTCGCCCGCCGGCTCCCCGACGGCCGCTACGCGGTCGGGCACCGGCTCGCCGGGCTCGCCCACCTCGCCCTGGAACAGTTCGGCCTGAAGGACGTCGCGGGCGAACACCTGCGACTGCTCGGCGAGCGCTGCGGGCACACCGTGCACCTCGCCGCCCTGGAGGGCGAGCGGATCGTGTACGTCGACAAGGTCGACCCCGTCGACGGGGTGCGCCTCTACTCGCAGATCGGCCGCCCGGTCACCCTGCACACCGCCGGAGTCGCCAAGGCGATCCTCGCCCATGTGCCGCGCGAGCGGGCCGACGCGCTGCTCGCCGACTGCGACTTCGCGCCGCACACCGGCACGACGATCACCTCCCTCGACGCCTACCGCAAGGCCCTCACCGAGACCCGGGCGCGCGGCTGGGCCGTCGACGACGGCGAGTACGAGGACTTCGTGAACTGCGTCGCCGTACCCGTACGGGACAGCAGCGGCGAGGTCGTCGCCGCCGCGTCCGTGACCGCGCTCAAGGCCAAGGCGGACCTGGGCGCGCTCGAATCCGAAGTGCTGCCCGACCTCATGACCACCGCCGACACGATCTCCAAGGAGCTGGGATGGCGTCCGTGAACACCGACAGGGCCACCGATACGCCCACCGATAAGCCCACTACGTTCGATGAGCTGTTCGCCGGGGTGCCGGTGATGGCGATCCTGCGCGGCATGCCCGCCGACAAGTCCGTCGAACTCGCCGTACGCGCCTGGGACCTGGGCATCGAGTGCGTCGAGGTCCCCGTGCAGACCGAGGAGGCCGCGTGGGTGCTCGGCGCCGTCGTCGCCGCCGGGGCCGAGCGCGGCAAGCCGGTCGGCGCGGGCACGGTCACCACGGCCGAGCGGCTCGGCTGGGCGGTGGACGCGGGCGCCGCGTTCACGGTGGCCCCTGGGTTGGACGTGGAGGTGGCGCGGGCGAGCGTCGCGGCCGGGCTGCCGCATCTGCCCGGCGTGGCCACGGCCACGGATGTGCAGGCGGCGCGGGCGATCGGCCTTACCTGGCTGAAGGCGTTTCCGGCGAGTGTGCTCGGGGTGGAGTGGTTCCGGGCGATGCGGGGGCCGTTCCCGGAGGTGCCGTTCGTTGCCACGGGGGGGATGGATGCGGGGAACGCGGGGGCTTATTTGGCGGGTGGGGCGAAGGTGGTCGCGGTTGGTTCGGCGTTGGAGGACCCGGCGCAACTTTCTTTGCTGGCTGAGATGTTGCGGCCCAATCGCTGAACGACTCGGGGCTCTGCCCCGGACCCCGCTGCTCAATCGCCGCAGGGGCTAGATATGAGGAGTTACGCCATGAAGATCACCTCGCTTACCACCTACCTTGTTGCTCCCCGGTGGCTGTTTCTCAAGGTGGAGACCGATGAAGGGGTCACCGGATGGGGGGAGCCCGTCGTCGAGGGGCGGGCGCACACCGTCGCCGCCGCCGTCGATGAGCTGAGCGACTACCTCGTCGGGCAGGACCCGTTCCGCATCGAGGACCACTGGCAGGTCATGACGAAGGGCGGGTTCTACCGGGGCGGGCCCGTGCTGTCGTCCGCCGTGTCCGGGATCGACCAGGCCCTGTGGGACATCAAGGGCAAGTTCCACGGCGTCCCGGTCCACGATCTGCTGGGCGGAGCCGTCCGGGACCGGATGCGGATGTACTCGTGGATCGGCGGCGACGACCCGAGCGAGGCCGCCGAGCACGCGGCGCAGCGCCTCGAACAGGGCTACCGGGCCGTGAAGATGAACGTCGGCGGCAAGATGCGGCACCTCGAGACCTCGCGCGAGATCGACGCGGTCGTCGAGCGCGTCGCCTCCGTGCGGGACGTGCTGGGCCCCGACGGCGGCGTCGCCGTCGACTTCCACGGGCGCACCTCACCCGCCCTGGCCAAGCAGCTCGCGCGGGCCCTCGAACCGCTGCGTCCGATGTTCATCGAGGAGCCGCTGCTGCCGGAACTCACGTCGCAGTACGGCGACTTCACGGCCTCGACCTCCATCCCCGTGGCCACAGGCGAACGCCTCTTCTCCCGCTGGGACTTCGACCCGGTCCTGCGTTCCGGCATCGCGCTCGCCCAGCCCGACCTGTCGCACGCGGGCGGCATCTCCGAGACCCGGCGGATCGCCGCGCAGGCCGAGGTGCACGGCGTGGGCCTGGCCCCGCACTGCCCGCTCGGTCCCATCGCGCTCGCGGCGTGCCTCCAGGTCGACTTCGCGTCGCCGAACGCGTTCATCCAGGAGACCAGCCTCGGCATCCACTACAACGTGGGCTCCGACCTCGGCGACTACCTCGTCGACCCGTCCGTCTTCGCCTTCGACTCGACGGACGGCCACATGGCGCGGCTGACCGCGCCCGGTCTCGGCATCGAGGTGGACGAGCAGGCCGTAATCAAGGCGGCTGCCTCCGGCCACCGCTGGCACAACCCGGTCTGGCGCCACGCTGACGGCTCTTTCGCGGAGTGGTGATCACGTCTCGGGGCTCCGCCCCGGACCCCGCGCCTCAAACGCCGGCGGGGCTGGATATTTCAAGCCCCTGCGGCGATTGAGCAGCGGGGTCCGGGGCGGAGCCCCGAGGCGTCAACCACGGCCTACCTCCTGAGCTCCTCCGGGCACGGCGTCCCCCGGGGGAGCTGGTAGGGCGCCGCGAGGCGATACGTTCCGGGCTTCGGGGCCAACAACTCCGTCCACGCGTCACCCGACTCGTCCTCCTCCGTCTCGATGAGGCAGCCGTGCGCGTTCGTGAACCGCTTGGGGAGGGCGTCGTTCGCCTCCCTGGCCCGCTTCGACGCCCCGGTCTCCTTCGGCGCCCCCAGGCTCTTGCCCTCGGCGTCGACGACCGAGAGCCACGGCGAGTACGGGACACGGATCAGCACCCGGCCCGGCCTCGTCACCTCGATGGTCAGCTCGCCCTGCTCCGCGGCGTCGACGACGGCGTGCGGCTCGGCGAGCGGCGTCGGGTCCGTGACGGCGAACAGCTGCCAGTTGGCGTCGCCCCACACCTGCTTGAGATACGGCAGGCCGCGCTGCACCAACTGCCGCTCGCGCTCGGCACCCTTGCCGTCCGGCTCGTCCTTGGGCAGCACCACGTAGTGCACGGCCCAACGCCGCAGCCACTCGCGGTAGTTCGCCGAGTTGAGGGTGTCGTCGTAGAAGAGCGGGTTGCGCTCCATGTCGGCCTGCCGGTTCCAGCCGCGCGCCAGGTTCACGTACGGGGCGAGCGCGGAGGCCTCGCGGTGCGAGCGCGCGGGCACCACCTCGACGCGGCCGTGCTCGGCCCTGACCTCCTGCAACTCGTTGACCAGCGGCGCCAGTTCGCGGGCCCAGGAGGCGGCCGGGGTCGTCCGCACCACATCGTCGACCGACTTGAAGCCGATCCACGCGTTGAAGCCGACGAACGCGATCACGATGACGTACCACTTGCGCGAGCGCGGCGCCGTGAACGGCAGCGCCACCAGCAGCGCGACGCCCGCGAACAGCATCGGGAGCCGGGTGATGTTGGAGCCGATCTGCGAACTGATCAGCCACACCAGGAGTACGGACAGGGTGTAGACGGCGGACGTGATCCGGACCGTCAGCCACCCCTTGGGCACGAGGACGCACACGAGGGCGCCGTACACCATCGGCAGCAGCGCCGACCAGAACGACATCGGCTGCGTACCGGAGAACGGGAACAGCCACGCCGACAGCACGACGACGGCGGTGGGCGCGAGTCCGAGCGCGTACGCACCGGGGCGCCGCTTCTGCAGGAACAGCGCCACGGCGACGAGTCCGACGAAGAGCCCCGCCACCGGCGAGCAGGCGGTCGCGATGCCCGCGAGGGGAGCTGCCACGGCGGCCTTCGCCCAGCGCTTGTAGCGCCAGCGGTACGGCCAGCAGAACACCGCGGCCGTCGCCGCGAGCCCGAACATCATGCCGAGGCCGAACGTGACGCGCCCCGACGCGGCGTTGCAGAGGAGCGCGAAGACACCGGCGAGCGCGGGCCACAGGGGCCTGGCCACCACCCGCGTACGGATCAGGATCATGGTCAGCAGCGCCGCCGACAGCGTGCCCGCGCCCATCATCGTCGTGCGCACGCCGAACACCGACATCAGATACGGCGAGACCACGCTGTACGAGACCGGGTGCATGCCGCCGTACCAGGCGAGGTTGTACGCGGAGTCGGGGTGCCGGCCGACGAACTCGGCCCAGGCGTCCTGCGCCGCGAGGTCACCGCCGCTGTTCGCGAACGTGAAGAACCAGATGAGGTGGAGGAGCGCGGCGACCGCTGTGGCGAGGGTGACGGGGTGCCGGGCGAAACGCTTCAGGCGCGTGCCGGCGTTCGGCTCACCAGAGGCCCCGTCGGGCCCTGCTGACTGCTCGGGAAGTCGTATCCGGGGGCGGCCCCCGCCCGACCCGGGCTTCGCGTCATCGGCGCGCGTCGGCCTCGCTGTGGCCACTCCTTGCACTCCCGTTTACCCGTGTGCCGTTGTGAATGAACGGGTGGGCGTCCCCCGCCTGTCCCGGTCTCGCGACGCTAGCACGGCGTCCGCGGGCGGGCGCCGTGGGAGACCGACGGACATCGGTCTCCCACGAGCGGCCGCACGAGCGGTCCGGGGGCGGTCAGCCGACGCGGGTCAGCTTCGCGCCGAATCCGGGCTCGGTGAGGCCCTTCTGCAGGGCCACCGGCACCTCCACGGCGCCGCCCTCACCGTCGCCGACCTCCAGCACGCCGACCGTCTCCCCCGTCTTGCCCGTGTGCGGCACGGACTTGCCGTCCTGGTCGGCGAGTTGCAGGTGCACGGTCTTGCCGGCCCAGCCGACGGCCTTGACGTCCTTCGTGACCGTGACCGGGGTGTGCCCGCCGAGCTGGTCGTCGACGTAGCCGACGACATCGCCCTTCTTCAGCACCGTCGACGAGGTGACCGCGTCCTGGGCGGCGAGCATCGCGGTCTTGCTGACCGCGTTGACCGTGTCGATGATCGGCGCCTTGTGCTGGCCGAGGACCGCGCCGACGACCGTGACGGTCGAGCCGCCCGCGTCCTTGGTGGCGGCGAAGAGCAGGTTGCCGCCGGCCTTCGTCGTCGTACCGGTCTTGATGCCGATGGCGCCGTCGTAGGGCACCAGGCGGTTGTAGTTGGTCCACTTCTTGCCGGACGGGTCGGTCCAGGTGGGCAACTTGGTGATGTCGGTGAGCGCCGGGATCTGCACCAGCTCGTTGCCGAGCTTCACCTGGTCCTCGGAGGTGGAGACGGTGCTCTCCTTGAGGCCGGAGGGGTCGGTGTAGGTGGTGTTCTTCATCCCCAGCTTCTTGGCGGTGGCGTTCATCTTCTTGACGAACGCCTCCTCGGAACCGGCGTCCCAACGGGCCAGCAGGCGCGCGATGTTGTTCGCGGACGGGATCATGACCGCCGCGAGCGCGTCCTTCTGGGAGATCTTGTCGCCCTCCTTGACGGTGTTGAGCGTCGACTCGTTCTGCCCGTCGGCGTCGTAGCCGCCCTCCTTCTCGGCGGTGGCGTCAACAGTGATCGACGGCCCGTCGGCGCCCGCCTTCAGCGGGTGGTCCTTGAGCACGATGTACGCGGTCATGGACTTGGCGACCGAACCGATCGGCACGGGTGTCTGCTTGCCGAAGTGGTCCATCGTGCCGATGCCCTGGACGTCCATCCAGCCCTGGCCCTCGCCCGGCCACGGCAGGGACGCCTTGTCGCCGTCGAAGCTGTACGTGGCGTCGGTGGTGAGCGACAGGGACGGCGTCGGCAGCGGGCGGACGGCCTGGATGACCCCGAACACGATGATCAGCAGGATGACGAGCGGCGTCCACACCTTGACCCGGCGCACCGCGGTACGGACCCGGGTCTCCGCGGGCGGCGGGGTGTTGGTCAGCTCGGCGAGCAGGTCCAGCGGGGGCTTCGGCGGCAGCGGCTGCTGCGTGGTGCGCTCCGCCGGTTCGACCGTGGGCTCCGCCTCGGGCGGCAACTCCTTGCCCGCGCCGCCCTCATCGAGCTCCTTGAGCGGCACGAACTTACTGCTCTTCGCGGTCCCGGCCGCCTTGAGCGTGGTGGTCGGCTGATCCACGGGCTGCGGAACGGCCTTGAAAACAGCAGTCGGCTGATCAACAGCCCCACCGGGGGCCTCCGCGCCGCCCTTGCCCCCCTTGGCGTCTGACTGCGCGCCGGACTTGGCGTCCGACTCCCCTCCGCCATGGGCGTCGCCCTTCGCGACCGGCTCGGCTTTCCCGGCCGACTTACCGTCACCCTTGGTGCCAGCCGTGCCGCCGGACTCGGCGCCCGGCTTAGCGTCGGAGTTGGCGGCCGGCTGCGCACCGGCCTTTCCGGCGGCCTTTCCGTCGCCCTTGGTGCCAGCCGTGCCGCCGGACTCGGGGCCCGACTGAGCGTCAGGGTTGGCGGCCGGCTGCGCGCCGGACTTGGCGTCGCCCTTCGCGACCGGCTCGGCCTTCCCGGCCGACTTACCGTCACC
>NZ_JAOZYC010000211.1:0-27233 GCF_035798155.1 Streptomyces endophyticus
GGCCGACGCCCCCGGAGGGGGCGGGTGGGTGGGAGATGGGCGTGGTAGGCAGCAGGGCAAGGCCATCGCCATCGCCTGCGGGGCAGCGGGGCAGCGGGGCAGCCGGGCGGCGGGGCGGCGGGGCGGCGGGACAAGCCAAGCCCCGGCGGACGCTGGGCGAATCAAGCGCCGCGGGCGGCTGGGCACATCAAGCCTCGCGGTCGGGTGGGCACACCAAGCCCCGCCGGCGTTTGAGGCGCGGGGTCCGGGGCGGAGCCCCGTGGCGTGGGACCGGTCGAGTGAGCCGACGCGGAGCCCCGTGGCGTGGGACACGTCGAGCGGTCCGGGGCCGGAGGCCCGTGGCGTGGGACCCGTCCAGCGGCCCGGGCCGGAGCCCCTATCTCCGGGTGACGTACACCTCGTAGTCGCCAGAGGACGTGATCCCGCCGACGGTCACCCGCACACCCGCCGACTTGTCCCGAAACACCTCACCCGCCTGGAACGCCGCATCGGACAACTCCGCATGCACATTGGGCTGCCGCGTACACCCCCCACTGTCCGGCGTCGCGTCCTCGACCTTGACCGGCCCCTGCCCGGTGTCCACATCCGCGTCGACCTTGTACACAAGCACCCCGGACCGGCACACCGCCTCGTCGTTCCCCTCCTGCGTACGCACCTCGATCGCGTACCCCGACTTCCGGGTCAGCGGCACGAACACCAGCTTCGACCTGCCGTCGTTCCGGGCCAGCGGCGAGAGCCGGTACTCGGTCGTGCCCGGCTGCGCGGCGCAGCCGACCTGACTGTCGTCGAGCCACCCGAGCTTCCACTTGTGCCAGCCCAGCAGATCGTTCCCGGCCCCCCAGTCCTCGCTCATGATGTCCCAGTGCCCGGCGGCCCCACCGCCGTCCTGCGTGTAGAGGTCCGGCAGCCCGAACACGTGCCCGTTCTCGTGCGGCAGCACCCGGTACCCGGTCCTGGAGTACGACCCCGAGCCGTCGTCCTGACGGGAGTACACGAACGACGCGTTGGAGAGCGGCACCCCGTCGGCGACCGGCGCCTCGTGGTTGCCCGCGAACGTCACGGACAGCACCGTGTCGAGCGCGGAGGGCCCCGCGTTCGGGGTGACCAGGATGTTCACCAGGTCGTACCGGCGGAAGTCCACGTCGGGGTCGGCCGCGGCCGCGATGTCGTCGGCGAGCTTGCGGTAGCCGGGGTCGAAGGGGGCGCCGCGGTCTATCCCGTACGCGGTGAACGGCTTGGGCATCCGCAGCCAGTGGTCGACCGGGGCCTCGGGAACGTAGTCGAGCTTCCCGTACGAGCCGGCGGTGAACCAGTTCTGGGTCTGCGGGAAGAACTCGCCGAGCCGGTCCTTCGCGGGGCCCTGCCCCGGCGCGTCGGGGAAGTCGACCATGAGGTTGAGGGCCCGCACGGTGCCGGTGGACCGGGCGTAGCCGGCGGCCGTGGGCAGGCCCTCCGACATCTGGACGCCGAACGAGCCGCGGATCATGCAGGGGGCGAGGGAGGTCGTGCGCGAGACGGCGACGGGACCCGCCGCGGTCGTCGAGTCGTCGAGGAGCCTGCCGGTGCTCGCGGTCATCGTCACGGTGAGCGCCACGGCCGTGCTCACCGCGAGCAGCGCCCCACGCCGACCCCTGCGTATCCGACGCACTCGCATCCGCACCGCCTCGCGCTCGGGTCCCTTTCGATCACCCTGTGTCGAGGTGTGGCGGGTCGCTCGCTGGGTGCGCCGATCGTGGGTTTCCGAGGTCAAAGGCGTGTGAGGCAGGTCACATAAGGGTCGGGAAATAACCGGGGACGCTCTCCCCGTTTAGACCGGTGTCCGCACGAACCGGGGATCAGCTCCCCGCTTCACCCGAAGCCCGTGCACCCCGTACCCGTGAAGGAGACCGCCGTGACCACCGCGACCGAGAAGCCGCAGCGCCGCGTCCCGCGCCCGCGGGCCGACGCCGTGCGCAACCGGGAGCGGATCGTCGCCGCCGCCCGCGAGCTGCTCGTGGAGCACGGTCCGGTCCTGCCGCTCGACGAGGTCGCGCGCCGCGCCGGCGTCGGCAACGCCACGCTGTACCGGAACTTCAAGGACCGCGGTGAGCTGATGCACCACGTGGTCCTCACGGTCACCGACACCATCACCGAGCACGCGGAGCGGGGGCTCGCCGCCGAGGACGCCGGCGAGGTGACCGCGTTCGGTGCGCTGCGGACGTTCGTGCACGCCGCGGCCGAGGAGCGGATCGGCGCCCTGTGCCCGATGCTCAACGCCACCTTCGACAAGGACCATCCGGAGCTGGTCGCCGCCCGTGACCGGCTCACCGGCGCCATCGAGCAGCTCACCGAACGGGCCCGTACGGCGGGCGAGTTGCGCCCCGACATCGGCGTCGGAGACCTGATGGTCGCGCTCTCCCAGCTCACCCGGCCGCTGCCCGGCACCGGCTGTCTGGACTTCGACCGGTACGTCCACCGTCATCTTCAGCTGTTCCTCGACGGCCTGATGGCACCCGCCCGCTCGGAACTCCCGGGCGAGCCCGCGACCTTGGAGGACCTCCGCCAGGACTGACGTCCGGCCCCCTCCACCTCTTCACCTCTTCGTAGAACCACCTACGTCACACGACACCCAGCTTCGTACCAACCCGTTTTCTCACGCTTATTCACGACTTGGAGTCCCGCTGTGGGTACCCCCTTGCCGGAAACGGCACCCGATTCGAGGCGCTGGAAGGCACTCGCCTTCATCGCGCTCGCCCAGCTGATGGTGGTCCTCGACGCCACCATCGTGAACATCGCTCTGCCCGCCGCACAGCAGGACCTCGGCATATCCGACGGCAACAAGCAGTGGGTCATCACGGCCTACGCGCTCGCCTTCGGTGGCCTGCTGCTGTTCGGCGGGCGCATCGCGGACCTGTGGGGCCGCAAGCGCACCTTCGTCACCGGCCTGATCGGCTTCGCCCTCGCCTCGGCGCTCGGCGGCGCGGCCGGGGGCGAGGCCATGATGTTCGGCGCCCGCGCGCTGCAGGGCCTGTTCGGCGCGCTGCTCGCGCCCGCGGCCCTGTCCCTCCTGGCCGTCATGTTCACCGACGCCAAGGAGCGCGCCAAGGCGTTCGGCATCTACGGTGCGATCGCCGGTGGCGGTGGCGCCGTCGGCCTGATCCTCGGCGGCTTCCTCACCGAGTACCTGAACTGGCGCTGGACGTTCTTCGTGAACATCCCGTTCGCGATCATCGCCGCCCTCGGCGCGTACTTCGTCATCCGTGAGCCGGCCGGCTCGCGCAACCGCTCGCCGCTCGACATCCCCGGCGTGCTGCTGTCCACGCTCGGCCTGGTCTCGCTCGTCTACGGATTCACGCGCGCCGAGACCAACGGCTGGTCCGACGCGACCACCATCGGCATCTTCGTCGCCGCGGCCGTGCTGCTCGTCGCCTTCGTCGCCGTCGAGGCCCGTGTGAAGCACCCGCTGCTGCCGCTGCGCGTCGTCGCCGACCGCAACCGCGGCGGTGTCTACGCCTCGCTCGGTCTCGCCGTCATCGGCATGTTCGGCCTGTTCCTCTTCCTGACCTACTACCTGCAGATCGTGAAGGGCTTCTCGCCGGTCAAGACCGGGTTCGCGTTCCTGCCGATGATCGCGGGCATGATCGTGGGCTCCACGCAGATCGGCGCCCGCCTGATGACGCGGGTCCGCCCGCGCCTGCTGATGGGCCCCGGCTTCCTGCTGGCGGCGCTCGGCATGCTGATGCTGACGCAGCTGTCGGTCGACTCCTCGTACCCGGCGCTGATCCTCCCGGCCCAGCTGCTGCTCGGCCTCGGCATGGGTACGGCGTTCATGCCCGCCATGTCGCTCGCCACGATCGGCGTGGAGCCCCGGGACGCGGGCGTCGCCTCCGCGATGGTCAACACCTCGCAGCAGGTCGGCGGCGCCATCGGCACGGCCCTGCTGAACACGATCGCGGCCTCGGCCACCACCGCGTACCTGGCGGACCACGCGGCCGGCGCCACGAACCGGCAGCTGCTCCAGGCGCAGGCCATGGTGAGCGGCTACACCCACGCCATCTGGTGGGCCGTCGGCATCCTGGCCGTCGCGTCCCTGATCGCCTTCACGCTCGTCAACACCGCTGCCCCGGGCTCGGGTCCGGCCGCCGCCTCCGGCGACACGGAGGGCGCGGAGGACGAGGTGCTGGTGCCGGTGATCGCGCACTGACCACCCCTGTGTACGGGGCGGATCTCATCTGAGCCGGTTCACCTGAGCCAGGGGAGGTCCGCCCCGGCCTCCTTCGGCTGAAGTCCCTCGGCGACGATCATCATGATCTCGCCGAGGGACTTCTGCTGTTCGGGGGTGAGCCGCGCGAAGAGGGCCTGGCGGACGGTCTCGACATGCCCCGGCGCGGTCCTCTCCAGGACCTTCAGGCCGTCATCCGTGAGGATCGCGAACTGGCCGCGCTTGTCGGAGGGGCAGTCCTCGCGCCGCACCCAGCCGCTCTTCTCCAGGCGCGCGATCGCGTGCGAGAGGCGGGAGCGGGTGATCTTCGTTTCCCGCGCCAGCTCGGTCATCCGCAGCCGGCGCCGGGGCGACTCGCTCAGCTTCACCAGGAGTCCGAAGTAGATGTGCGGCATCTTCGCGTCGCGCTGAAGTTGCCGGTCGAGGTGGTCCTCCAGGAGCGTGGTGGCATGGAGGTACGCGCGCCAGGTGCGCTGCTCGTCCTCGCTGAGCCACGCGGTGGCCTCCGCGTCCTGCGTGTGCTGCGTGTCGCGCCCGTCGGTGGCCGTGTGCTGCTGCTCCATGGTTTCCATCGTAGTCCTCCTTCTTGAATATTAAACAAAGAAGGCTTACTTTTGTCGGTAACAAGAGCTTGAAACTTCAAGGAGGTCGTCGTGAACGTGAACCGGATGCCGGCGCTCTACCTCTCCCACGGTGCGCCGCCGCTCGCCGACGACGCCCTGTGGCCCGGCCAGCTCGCCGAGTGGTCGGCCGAGCTCCCACGCCCCAAGGCGATCCTGATGATCTCCGCGCACTGGGAGAACGCGCCGCTGGCCCTCGGCGCCACCGAGACCGCGCCGCTCGTCTACGACTTCTGGGGCTTCCCCGAGCACTACTACGAGGTGACGTACGCGGCGCCGGGCGCGCCCGAACTCGCCGAATCCGTACGCAAGTTGCTCCGCGGCCCCGGCATCCCGGTCCAGGATGTACCGGACCGCGGGCTCGACCACGGCGCGTACGTGCCGCTCGTCGAGATGTACCCGGACGCCGACATCCCCGTCCTTCAGGTCTCCATGCCGACGCTCGACCCGGCCCGGCTCATGGACATCGGCCGCCGCCTCGCGCCGCTGCGGGACGAGGGCGTGCTGATCGTCGGCTCCGGCTTCTTCACGCACAACCTCGCCGCGCTGCGACAGGGCGGGATCCCGGCGTGGTCGTCGGAGTTCGACGACTGGGGGCACCGGGCGCTGGAGACGGGCGACGTGGACGCGCTGCTCGACTTCACGCGGAAGTCCCCGGCCGGGGCGCTCGCGCATCCCCGCACCGAGCACTTCGCCCCGCTGTTCGTGACGATGGGCGCGGCGGAGGCCTTCGGCGATCTTGAGGGGGCGGGGCAGCGGAGCGTGATCGACGGGTTCTGGATGGGACTGGCGAAGCGGTCGGTGCAGTTCGGCTGAGCGCTGGGCTCACAGCTCCTTCTCGTACCAGGCCACATCCCAGTACGTGCCGAACTTCCGGCCCACCTCCCGGTACGTGCCCACATGGCGGAAGCCGAAGCGGGTGTGGAGGCGGTCGGAGGCCTCGTTGGGCTGGGCGATGCCCGCATAGGCGCGGTGGACGTCCTGGTCGGTCAGCGCCTCGAAGAGCGCCTTGTAGAGAAGCGTGCCGACGCCGCGGCCACCCGCGTCGGGCGTCAGGTAGACCGTGACCTCCACCGAGGTGTCGTACGCGGCCTTCGGGCGGAACCTGCTGGCCGTGGCGTAGCCGAGGATCCGGTTAGAGATGGCCTCAGTGGCAACCAGGAGTGGGTGTCGTTCGTCTTCAAGGTGGGAGAGCAGCCAAGGACGTCGCTCTTCGGGAGTGAAGACGGCCGTGTCGAAGGTGATCGGCGTCTCGCGTACGTAGTGGTTGTAGAGGTCCGTGAGGGCTTCGAGGTCGTCCTCGACTCCCGGCCTGACCTGCACCTCTGTGGACTCGGACACCATCCCGTCTCCCATCTTCGCGCGGTTGGCGCGACAGGGTACTGCATGATCAGAAAAAAGATGGGCGGCTTGGGAATTCTGTCCGGATTCCAGTCGTTGATTCCATCGGATGCAGGGCACCCGTAAGGCCCCTCATGGGGCGTACAGCCGACCTACCACCGCAAGGGAGCACGCATGGCAACCCGTGCCGTAGCCCGTCGTAAGTCCGCCGCGTCCGGCGAGACTGACGCGGCACGCAGTGTTCGCGCCGTAGGCGGGGAGATCGCCGACCGCGACCTGGTCGGCATGTACCTCGACGAGATCGCGCGCACACCACTGCTCGACGCCGCCAAGGAAGTCGAGCTGTCCCAGACCATCGAGGCGGGTGTCTACGCCCAGCAGATCCTCGACGGCACGGTCTCCGACAGCAAGGCTGCCGACCAGGCGTCCCGCGAGGAGCTGGAAGCTCTGGTCGCGGCGTCGGAGAACGCGAAGGACATCTTCATCAAGTCGAACCTGCGGCTCGTCGTGGCGGTCGCCCGCCGCTACCCGCGGTCCGGCCTGCCCCTGCTCGACCTGATCCAGGAGGGGAACGCGGGCCTGGTGCGCGCGGTCGAGAAGTTCGACTACCGCAAGGGCTTCAAGTTCTCCACGTACGCGACGTGGTGGATCCGCCAGGCCATCACGCGCTCGATAGCCGACCAGTCCCGCACTATCCGCCTCCCCGTCCACCTGGTCGAGGAGCTGGGCCGGATCCGCCGTGTGCAGCGCGAGTTCAACCGCGAGCACGGCCGCGACCCGGAGCCCTCGGAGATCGCCGCCGAGCTCGACGCCAAGCCGGAGCGCGTCGTCGACGTCCTGGACTGGGCCCGCGACCCGGTCTCGCTGAACATGGCGGTGGACGACGCGGGCGAGACCCAGTTCGGCGACCTGCTGGAGGACACCTCGGCCGAGTCGCCCGAGCAGTCCGTGCTCACGCTGCTGCGCAGCGAGGAGCTGGACGACCTCATCGGCCGGCTCGACCAGCGCACCGCGTCGATCATCAAGATGCGGTACGGGATCGAGGACGGGCGCGAGCGGACGCTCACGGAGGTCGGCAAGGAGCACGGTCTGACGCGTGAGCGGATTCGCCAGATCGAGAAGCATGCGCTTCTTGAGCTGAAGAAGTTGGCGCGCGACACGGGGTTTGATGCAGCCGCCTGATCGTTGCGCTGCGGCGGTGTTGCGGTCTCGGGGCTCTGCCCCGGGCCCCGCGCCTCAATCGCCGGCGGGGCTTGAATTCGTCAGTCGGGCTCCCAACTCGCGTACTGCTGTTGTCAGTTCTTCCGGGCCGCGCACCGTGAAGTCGTAGCCCGTCATCGCCAGGCGGACCGCGGTCCACTGGATCGGGTCCGTCGACGTCGTCCGTAGGCGGCAGCGGTCTTCCGTGAGTGGCTCCGGAACGCCGACCGCCGCCGGGATCCGCTCCGCGACGGCCTCCGCGGGGGCCTCGAACTCCACGTCCAGTTCGTAGGCGGCGCCCGCGCCCCACGAGGACACCGAGCGGCGTACGTACTCCGCCGCGTCCCCCTCCGGCACCTCCCGCGGAGCGAACCGCGCGCCGGTGGCGAACGGGTCCGAGACCCGGTCGACGCGGAACGTGCGCCAGGCGTCGCGGTCGATGTCGTAGGCGACGAGGTACCAGCGGCGGCCCGTCGACACCAGCCGGTGCGGCTCCACCAAGCGGCGCGACTCCGCGGTGTCGCGCGCCCGGTAACTGAAGCGCAGGCGTTCGCTGCCCGCTGCCGCCGAGGCGATCACGGTGAGCGTCTCGGGCGCGATCATGGCGCCGTCGCCCGAGGTCAGGGGGATCGTCGCGGCCTGGAGTGTGGCCACCCGGTGCCGCAGCCGGGAAGGCAGCACCTGTTCGAGTTTGGTGAGGGCCCGCACCGAGGCCTCCTCGACGCCCTCGACCGCATGGCCTGCCCCGGCCCGCAGGCCCACCGCGATCGCCACCGCCTCCTCGTCGTCGAGCACGAGCGGCGGCAACGCCTTGCCCGCGACGAGCCGGTAGCCGCCGTCCGCGCCGAGCGTGGCCTGCACGGGATAGCCGAGGTCGCGCAGCCGGTCGATGTCGCGGCGCACGGTGCGCCGGGAGACCCCGAGCCGGTCGGCGAGCTCGCCGCCGGGCCACTCGCGCGGGGTCTGGAGCAGGGACAGGAGGGAAAGGAGCCGGGCCGGGGTGTCCGTCGGGGACGGCGTCATGTTCTCCATGGTTCCAGAATGCCGCGTATCTAGGACACGATCTGTCCTAGATGGCTTCTAGCTTTTCGGTATGACCTCAACCGCAGACCCCACAAACAGGCGCTGGTTCGCTCTCGCCATCGTGATGACGGCGGCCTTCATGGACCTCGTCGACGTCACGATCGTCAATGTCGCCCTGCCGACCATTCAGCACGACGAGGGCGCCTCGACCGGGCAGATCCAGTGGATCACCGCCGGTTACGCGCTCGCCTTCGCCGCCCTGCTGATCACGGGCGGCCGGCTCGGCGACATCTTCGGCCGCAAGCGCCTCTTCCTGCTCGGGGTCGGCGGATTCACCCTCGCCTCCGCACTGTGCGGCTTCGCCGCGAACCCCGAGATGCTGGTCGCCTCGCGGATCCTCCAGGGCGGCATGGCGGCGATGATGGTGCCGCAGGTCCTCTCGATCGTGCACGCGACCTTCCCCGCGCACGAACGCGGAAAGGTCTTCGGCCTGTTCGGCGCGATCGTCGGCCTGGGGGCCGTGTCCGGGCCGCTCCTTGGCGCGCTGCTGACCGAGTGGAACATCGCGGGCCTCGAATGGCGCCCGATCTTCCTCATCAACCTCCCTGTCGGTATCGCCGCGTTGATCCTCGGCTCGCGGGTCATCAGCGAGTCCAAGGCGCCGAAGGCGCTGAAGCTGGACCTCGTCGGCGTCGTCCTCGTCACGCTCGCCATGCTGTCGCTCGTCTACCCGCTCACCCAGGGCCGCGAGAACGGCTGGCCGCTGTGGGGGTACGTGATGATGGCGGCGTCCGTGGTGATCGTCGGCATACTCGTCGCGTACGAGCGGGCGAAGACGCGGCGTGACGGATCGCCGCTGATCGAGCTGTCGCTGTTCAAGGTGAAGAGCTTCGCGGCCGGCATCGCCGTGCAGACCGTCTTCGGCCTCGTCATGGGCATCTTCTTCCTGACCTGGACCCTGTACATGCAACTCGGCCTCGGCTGGAGCGCGTTGCGGGCGGGCGTGACCGGGGTGCCGTTCTCGATCGCCGTCTCGGTCGCCGCGGGCATCTCCGTGCAGAAGCTGGTGCCGCGCTTCGGGCGCAAGGTGCTCCAGGCGGGCGCGCTCACGATGGCGGCCGGCGTCCTGATCTACGTCGTCGAGGCCGGGCACTACGGACTCGGCATCGCCTCCTGGCAGATGGCGCTGCCGCTGGTCGTGATGGGGCTCGGCATGGGCCTGATCGTCGCTCCGCTGACCGACGCGGTGCTCTCCGAGGTGCCGCGCGAGCACGCGGGTTCGGCGTCCGGGCTCATCAACACGGTGATGCAGATGGGCAACGCGCTCGGCCTCAGCCTGGTCTCCGTCGTCTTCTTCAACGTGGTGGAGGACCGGTTCGCGCAGGGCGTCGGCAACGCGGCGTTCGTGGACGGGTTCCGGAGCGCGCTGATGTGGGCGGCGGGGATCCTCGTCGGGATCTTCGTGCTGATGTTCGCGCTGCCGAAGGCCTCCGGCGGTTCCGGTGAGGTTGTTTCGGGGGACGTGGAGGACGGTGCGGCGGAGCCGGAGCGGGAGCGCGAGTTGGTGTGACGCCTCGGGGCTCCGCCCCGGGCCCCGCTCCTCAAACGCCGGAGGGGCTGGAGATGTAGGGGCTTACCTGGTCCAGGGCCTCCAGAACTTGCGCGGGGTTGCCGCCGGGGGCCACCGCCTTGCCGATCCGCTCGCGTACCGCGGAGCGCACCTTGGGCCAAGAGCGCAGGCCCACCGGGTGGAACTCCGCGTCCGGCATCTGGTCGACGAACTTCCACAGCTTGCGCTGCGAACGGTCGGCCCGCAGCGCGTCGGAGGCCGTCACGGTCACCGGCAGCGTGGCCTGCGCACCGCCGTACGTCTTCGCGGAGCCGGTGCCGAACAGGAACGTCAGGAACTTCCCGGCCTCCGCCACATGGCCGCCGCTCCTGAACGCCATCATCCAGTCGTTGAGCCCCACCGGTGGCGCCGCCTCGTTCCCCTCCTTGAGCGGGAACGGGGCGTGCGCGTACGGCAGTCGCGCCTTGTCGGCGGCGCCGAGCAGCACCGGGTGGGCGATGAGCATGCCGGCCTTCCCCCCGAGGAACTGGGCGTACGCCTGCGTCCTGGTGAGCTTCCCCGGGGCGGCGCCCGCGAGGCCGGGCTCGACCAGTTCGTCGCGCAGCCAGGTCAGCGTCGCCTTGTTCTGGGCGGAGCCGAAGTCGTACCCGCCGAGATCGGCGTAACCGCCGCCGCCCGAGAGCAGCCACGCGAGGAGTTCGTCCTCCGCTGCCTCGGGGCCGAACTGCAGGGCGTACGGGGTGGGCACCCCGATGGTCTTCAACGCCTGTGCGGCGGCCCGGAGTTCGGCCCAGGAACGGGGCGGGCCCGTGAGGCCGGCCCGCTCGAAGAGGCCCGTGTTGTAGAAGAGGCGCGGGGTGCTGGCGAGGATCGGGATGCCGTACTGCACGGAGTCGACCCGGCCCGCGTCGGCGAAGGAGCGGACGAAGTTCGCCTGCGTGGGCACGTCGAAGAGCCGCTCCGCCGGGTACAGCAGGCGGTCCTCCGCGTACGGGGCGAAGAGATGGCCCTGCGCGATGTCGGGGGCGCGGCCGTCCTTGACGCGGCGGGCGAGGACCGCGTCCATCTTCAGGAACGGCACGCGCTCCACCTCGACGTGGATGTCCGGGTGCTTCTTCTCGAAGGCCCGCACGACGTCGTCCCACTGGTCGCCGATGGAGGCGCCGACGCTCTTGTCGTAGCTCGATACGAGGAGGTCGAGCGTGACCGTGTCGCCGGCGGCGCCGTCGGCGCCGTCGCTCCCGTCGCCCGAACCGCAGCCGGTCAGGGCCAGGGCGCCCGCCCCCGCTCCGGCCAGGCCCGTCGTCCTCAGAAAGTGCCGCCGCCGCACTGCTCTCGCCTCGCTCCACTTGGCATGATCATTACTTGGCAGTGGCATATTGTGCCATAGAGGCATACCATGTCCGTATGGCAGGTACTGCGGTGACGATCCCGACGCTGACGGAGCGACGCAAGGCCGCCACGCGCCTGGACATCGCCCGCGCCGCGGCCGAGCTCTTCACGCGGGACGGCCTGCGGGCCACGCGCGCCGAGGACATCGCGCGGGCCGCGGGTGTCGCGCCGCGCACCTTCTACCGCTACTTCGCGACCAAGGAAGACTCGGTCGCGCCGCTCCTCGACGCCGGGGCCCACCAGTGGGCGGAGGCGGTCCGCGAGGCACCCGCCGACCTGCCGGTCCCCGCCGCGCTGCGGCACGCCGTCGAACGCGCGCTCACCGGCGACGACCCGGCGAACGCGGCGTCCCTCGGCTGGGTCCGCGCCCTGCTCCGCCTCACCGGGGAGAGCCCGGCGCTGCGAGCCGTCTGGAGCGACACGTGCCGCGTCTCGGAGTCGACCCTCCTCACGATCCTCGCGGAACGCACGGGCGCGACGGGCGCCCCGGACCTGCACCTGCGCCTGCTCGCCGGGCTGGCGACCACGGCGGTCCGGGTCGCGGTGGAGACCTGGGCCCACTCGGACGCCCCACCGACGGGCCCCTCGGGCCCGGCAGCACTGGCACTGCAATGCCTGAACACATTGAGCCCCTGCGGCGATTGAGCAGCGGGGTCCGGGGCGGAGCCCCGAGTCGTCAACCCACGGGGACGTAATCCAAAGGGAGCCGAAATGAACAACCTCACCGGCAAGACGGTCCTGATCACCGGCGGAGCCCGCGGCATAGGCGCCGAGGTCGCCCGCCTCGCCATCACCGCGGGCGCCAACGTCGTCATCGGCGACGTACTCGACGACGAGGGCAAGGCCCTCGCCACCGAGCTCGGCGACCGGGCCCGCCACACCCACCTCGACGTGACGTCGGAGGCCGAGTGGCAGGCCGCGCTCGCCTACGCCACCACCGAGTTCGGCGGCATCGACGGACTGGTCAACAACGCCGGGATCTCCACCGGCATGCCCTTCGAGACGGAGAGCGTGGAGCGCTTCCGCCAGGTCCTCGACGTCAACCTCGTCGGCGTCTTCGCGGGCATGAAGACCGTCGTCCCCGCGATGAAGGAGGCGGGCGGCGGCTCGATCGTCAACATCTCCTCCGCGGCCGGCCTGATGGGCCTCGCGCTCACCTCCTCGTACGGCGCCTCGAAGTGGGGCGTGCGCGGCCTCACCAAGATCGCGGCGGTCGAGCAGGGCACCGCGCGGATCCGCGTGAACTCCGTGCACCCCGGCATGACGTACACCCCGATGACCGCGCAGGTCGGCATCCAGCAGGGCGAGGGGAACTACCCGAACACCCCGATGGGCCGCGTCGGCGAGGCCGACGAGATCGCGAAGGCGGTGGTGTTCCTGCTGTCCGACGACTCCTCGTACATGACGGGCGCGGAGCTGGCCGTGGACGGCGGCTGGACCACGGGTCCGACGGTGAAGTACGTGATGGGGCAGTAGTCCGACGCTCCGCAGCGGCGACCCAGGGCCCGGTCCTCCTTGTCGGAGGGCCGGGCCCTGTGGCGTGTACGCATCCGTGTACGCATCGAGGCGGATGCCCGTTTGTGTCTGCCGGATGCCCGAACCTGTTTACTTTCCGGAAATCCGGTCGTAGCCTCACGGGAGAGCAACAGATTCGGGCACACCCGCAGAAGAGGCACAGGTAAACGGACATGTACGCACCCGAGCGCCAGCAGGAGATCCTCCGCCTCGCCCGCGACGGCGGACGGGTCGACGTGCTGTCGCTGGCCGAGGAGTTCCAGGTCACCGCCGAGACCATCCGGCGCGACCTGAAGGCCCTCGACCGCGCGGGCCTCGTCCGGCGCGTGCACGGCGGCGCCATCCCCGCCGGGCGCCTCGACTTCGAGCCCGACCTCGCCGAGCGCGAGGGCACCGCGGCCGACGAGAAGGACCGCATCGCCCACGCCGCGCTCGCCGAACTGCCCGCCGAGGGCAGCGTGATCCTCGACGCCGGGTCGACGGTGTCCCGGCTCGCGACCGCGCTGCCGCTGGAGTCCGAACTGACCGTCGTCACCCACTCGTTGCCCACCGCGGCCCGGCTCGCCGACCACCCCGGCATCCAGCTCCACCTCGTCGGCGGCCGCATCCGCCACCGCACCCGCGCCGCCGTCGACGCCTGGTCGCTGCGCGCGTACGGAGAGATCCGCGCGGACGTCCTCTTCCTCGCGGCCAACGGCTTCTCCGCCGAGGCCGGACTCACCACGCCCGACCTCGCCGAGGCATCCGTGAAGCGCGCCACCGTCGCCGCGGCCCGCCGCGTCGTGCTGCTCGCCGACTCCGGCAAGTGGGGCCAGGAGCACTTCGCCCGGTTCGGCGACCTCGCCGATGTGGACCTCCTGATCACGGACACCGGCCTCGCCCCCGAGGACGCGGCGGCGATCGAGGCGGGAGGCACGGAGGTGGTCCGCGTATGACCCCACGTACCGGCACGAGCCCCACGAGCACCACCACCAGCACCACTGGTACGCAAGCAGTGCAAGCAGTGCAAGCAGTGCAAGCAACGGAAGCGGCGATCCCGGCATGATCCTCACCGTCACCCCCAACCCCTCCCTCGATCGCACCTACGAGGTCCCCGGCCTCGACCGCGGCGAGGTCGTCCGCGCGAGCGGTGAGCGTATGGACCCGGGCGGCAAGGGTGTCAACGTGTCGCGGGCCGTGGCCGCCGCCGGAGCCCCCACGCTGGCCGTCCTTCCGCTGGGCGGCGCCCCCGGCGCCCTGGTCGCCGAGCTCCTCGACGGGCAGGGCATCAAGGTCGCCCCGGTCCCGGTCGAGGGCCACACCCGCTCGAACATCGCGCTCGCGGAAGCGGACGGCACCCTCACGAAGATCAACGCACCGGGCCCCGAACTGTCCTCTGCGGAAGCCCAGTTGTTGCTGAGTGTCGTAGGGGAGCAGTCGGCGGGCGCCGACTGGATCGCCTGCTGCGGCAGCCTGCCGCGCGGCCTGGAGCCCTCCTGGTACGCCGAGTTGGTGGCCCGCGCGCACGCCGCGGGCGCCCGCATCGCACTCGACACCTCGGGCCCCGCACTCCTCGCGGCCCTCCGCGAACGCCCCGACGTCGTCAAGCCCAACGCCGAGGAGCTCGCCGAGGCCGTCGGCCGCCCGCTCGCCACGGTCGGCGACGCGGTCAAGGCGGCGGAAGAACTGCGGGAGTTGGGCGCCGTCGCCGTGCTCGCCTCGCTCGGCGCGGACGGCCAGATCCTGGTCGACGCGAGCGGCGCATGGTTCGCCTCGGCCCCCGTCGACGCGGTCCGCAGCAACGTCGGGGCCGGCGACTCGTCCCTCGCCGGCTTCCTGATCGCGGGCGGCGAGGGCCCGAAGGCGCTCGCCTCGGCGGTCGCCCATGGCGCGGCGGCGGTCCAGCTGCCGGGCAGCGCCATGCCGACGCCGCGGGACCTCCGCCCGGACGCGGTGCGGCTGACGTCCGAGGTCCCGGTGGACCGCGCCTTGAAGGAGCCCGTGCGATGACGCCGGCCGCACAAGCCCTGCCCACAGCGGGCCGAGAAGTCACCCCACCCACCCCACCCACTCCATCCATGCGTAGGCAAAGGAGCCCGCGATGACAGAGATGATCACCGCGGACCTGGTCGATCTCGACCTGTCCGCCGGAACGAAGGAAGCGGCGGCCAGGTCGCTCGCCGAACGCATGGTGGCCCTCGGCAGGGTCACCGACCTCGACGGCTTCCTCGCCGACGTCGCGGCCCGCGAGGCCCAGATGCCGACCGGCCTCGACGGCGGCATCGGCATCCCGCACTGCCGCAGCGAGCACGTCACCGAGCCGACGCTCGCCTTCGGCCGCAGCGCCGAGGGCATCGACTTCGGCGCCCCGGACGGCCCCGCCGACCTGATCTTCCTGATCGCGGCCCCGGCGGGTGCGGACGACGCCCACCTCGCGATCCTGTCCTCCCTGGCCCGCCAGCTGATGGACGAGGACTTCAAGGCGGCCCTGCGCGCGGCGACCGACGCCGGGGCAGCGGCGGCGCTGATACGCGGCGACGAGCCGGCCCCGGAACCCGTAGCGGCAGAAGCGGCTACGGCCCCGGCCCCGGCCCCGGCCCCGGAACCCGTAGAGCCGGAGCAGCCCGCGGCGGCGGAAACGTTCAAGATCGTCGCGGTCACCTCCTGCCCCACCGGCATCGCCCACACCTACATGGCGGCCGAGTCCCTGGAGAACACGGGCCGCGACACCGACGGCGTCGAACTCGTCGTCGAGACACAGGGTTCCTCCGGCTTCACCCGCCTCGACCCGGCCGTCATCGCGGCCGCCGACGGCGTGATCTTCGCCCACGACGTCCCTGTACGCGAGAAGGAACGATTCGCGGGCAAGCCCACCGTCGATGTCGGCGTAAAGGCCGGAATCAACCGCCCCGCCGCACTCATCACCGAGGTACGGGAAAAGGCCGCCCGCGGCGAGACCACGGGCCACGCCGATCCGTCATCCACACCTGTGGACAACTCCGGTGAATCCACGGACGGTTACGGCACAAAGCTCCGCAAGTGGCTGATGTCGGGCGTCAGTTACATGGTGCCGTTCGTGGCGGCGGGGGGTCTGCTGATCGCGATCTCCTTCGCGCTCGGCGGCTACAAGATCGCCAACACCGATGTCCAGTCGGTCGTCGACGCCTTCAACTGGGGCTCGATGCACAGCTGGGCGGCCCTGATGTTCTGGACCGGCCAGGCGGCCTTCGCCTTCCTGGTCCCAGTCCTCGCCGGATACATCGCGTATGGCATGGCCGATCGGCCCGGTCTGGTGCCCGGTTTCGTCGCTGGCTCGATCGCGGTCACGATCGACGCCGGATTCCTCGGCGGACTGGTCGGCGGTCTGATCGCCGGTGCACTGGTCATGGCGATCCAGCGGGTCAATGTGCCTGATGTGCTGCGCGGCATCATGCCGGTCGTGGTGATTCCGCTGGTCTCGTCGGCGATCGTCGGCTTCCTGATGTTCGCTGTCGTGGGCCAGCCGATCGCCTGGGTGCAGACGCGTCTGACCGATTGGCTGGGTTCGCTGTCGGGCTCGAACGCGATCATTCTGGGCGTCGTGCTCGGCGTGATGATGGCCAGCGACCTGGGCGGCCCGCTCAACAAGGTCGCGTACGCCTTCGCGGTGGGCGGCCTTGCCAACCCCAATGACGGTTCGCTCAAGGTGATGGCAGCCGTGATGGCGGCCGGCATGGTTCCGCCGCTGGCCATGGCGCTGGCGACGACCGTCCGGGCAAAGCTGTTCACCAAGGCCGAGCGGGAGAACGGCAAGGCTGCCTGGGTGCTCGGCGCCTCCTTCATCACCGAGGGAGCCATCCCGTTCGCCGCGGCCGACCCGTTCCGCGTGATCGTTCCGTCGATCGTCGGTGGCGGAGTGACCGGCGCCCTGTCGATGACCTTCGACGCCACGCTGCGCGCCCCGCACGGCGGCATCTTCGTGGTCCCGCTGATCGGCAACGCCTGGCTGTACCTGGTGGCGATCGCAGTGGGTACGTGTGTGACGGCGGCGCTGACCGTTCTCCTCAAGTCCCTGCGAAAGTCCGCCGGTCAGCGGCTCGACCGCGCGTCCCGGGAAGCCACGGCGGCTACTCACGAGGCTGTGGCGGAGTCGGACGCCCGACAGACTCAGCCGGCCGGGGCCTGACGGAACAGCGCGAACCACACGATCGAAGGGGGGCGGCCTCTCACCGGGACCGCCCCCTTCGGCCGATCGCCTGAGCCGCCTCCGACGGGTGCTCCGCCCATACGATGTCGACCGTGTCCGGGTCGAACCAGCGGCCGCGCGGTGCCGGTCGTAGCCGCACCTCGGCCACGTGTGTGGCCAACTGTGCCCGCCTCTCCGGCAGTTTGAGCAAGGGCCAGTGCTCCACGGCGTGCTGGGCCGATCGCAGCAGCTCCGTGCGGCGTCGGACCAGAGCGTTGTGGCGGTACGCCGACTGGGCGTCCGCCGTGAGCGGCGCCGGGACGACGGCGGTGGCGGCCACCTGCCTCAATCGCGTCAGCAACTCGGCCGCCACGTAACTTTCCAGAGAGACGGCCGTACGGGTCAGCCGACCGCATCCGCCGTTGATCGCGGGGCAGCGGTAGAACGGTCGCCGTGTACCGGCGGACGCGCCAGCGCGTACCGTGCGCGACGAGACGACCATCGACGCCTCGCATTCCGTGCAGCGAACCCGGCCCGACAACAGGCGGGTGTACAGCCCCGGCGGTGGACCGCTGTGGCCGCGCTCGTGGGCCGCGTCAAGCTGTTCCTTGAGACTGCGCACTGCTGCCCAATAGGTCGTGGGCGCCGCGACGTGCTGCCAATCGCCCATGACAGGGCGGCCGTTGTCGCCGTGCAGCACGAGGTCGGGGGTCCACAGCTGGGAGGCGTTGCGCCGTACCTCGGCCGAGGCGTAGATGCGGTACCCGACGTTGCGCGGATTGATCAGACGGAGCAGCACGGTCTTGCGGGAGACCGGCTTGCCGGTGCGCCCTGTCACGCCGTGGTCGAGCCAGTCCGCGCGGATCTCGCGCACGCAGGCGCCTCCGGCGGCCGCTTCGATGCCGCGACGAAGCAACGACGCGGCCGGGTCTTGCAGGTGGCCGTCCCGGTCCCATCCCCAAGCGGTCGCGCCGATGTGCGGCTGCCCTGCCAGCGCCCGGTGCAGATTGGCGGCCTGTTGACGCCGAGCCGTTGCGGCCGCCTCCTTGCCCCCGTCGAGCGTCTGCTCCAGAAACAAGGCGCGTCCGCGGCTCTGTGACAGATCGACCCCACCTTCCACCGACCTGCCCACCAAGTGCGGTTGCTCTTCGTACAGAGCGCATACGCGTGCGGCGTCGGACGCGCGCCGGGCGACCCGGTCGGCGTGAGCGAACACGAAACCACCGAGTACCCCGGCGGCGAGGTCGGACACGAGCTCCTCGAAGCCGGGGCGGTACACGCCAGGCAACGATGCCGAGAGGGCGTTGTCCGCGTACACCCGGACCACCACGGCCCCGAGGGCGGCCGCGAGCCGTCTGCACGCGGCTTCTTGTCGGGCCACCGCTTCACCTGGGCGAACGCCATCGGGCCCCGGTTCTTCGTCCGACTGTCGGACGTAGACGCCCAGCGAAACTGTCTTCATCGCACCTCCACCGTGACGCTCCGTGCACAGAACGCTATGAGTGCAGGTGTCGGCCGGTACGAGAAGACGAAGGAATCACCCAGGAGAGCTATTACCCGCAAAGTGTTCGATGTGGTGCGCCCACAGGGCTCCGACAGGGGCGTCCTTGGGTGGGCTGTCCGGGGTTGCGAGATACGTCACGGTCCGGGACCAAAGTCCCGGACCGTGGTGTTCACTGGAACGCATGCCTGAGCACGTGTCGATCCTTCAGCAGCTGGGCCTGGCTCTGGTCGCTCTCGCGGCCGTGGCCTGGGTGATCGGACTGGCCCGCCTGGTGCGCACCGTCGCTGTCGATCCGCCGCGGCCGCGGACGCAGTTGCCGATGGGTGTGCTGCCGACGCAGTCCCGGGCGCCCGCGCTCGAATCGGTGCCGCTGACGGCCGATGAGCAGGACGCGTTCGCGGGACTGGTACGGGAGTTCAGCCGCCGGTAGTCCGCCGGTAGTCCGGGGGCGTGCTACCGCCGGGCCCGCGGGTACGACGAGGCCCGGTGCTCCATGGCCGCCCGTGCCGCCTCCTGCGTCGCGTACACCTCGCACATGTGCCGACCGTCGGGCGTCGCCGTGTGCTCGACCTCCCAGAGGCTGATCTCGCAGCCGTCGCACAGCAGGAACGCGTGCTCGTACAGCGTGAAGCCGTGGCCGACGCGGCAGCCGAAGGCCTGGGTGATCTGGTGCGCGCACGCCTCTTGCAGCAGCCGTGCCGTGCCGGGGCCGGGGCGCGTCGTGACGTCCGGGTTCTCCGCGCGGCGCAGCAGGCGGCGCGCGTGGTCGACGGAGTTGTCCGGGTCGCCGAGGCCGAAGGCGCGGTGCAGTGGCGGGAGCGGGGGGAGCTTGACGGGGGTCATGGGGACGTGGATGTCGAACTCCGGCTCGGCCTCCCGGGGCAGCGGGAGCCGTCCCGTCGCCAGGTGCAGCTCGTCCTCGGACACGTAGACCTCGTGCTGCGGAGTGCCGGCCCGCCCCGTGTTGTGCACGAGCTCCCAGAGGGTGAGCGAACCGCCGTCGATCAGCAGCCAGTTGTGCCGGTACGTCTCGCGGTGGCGGCCCGCGCTGTGGTGCGCCGAGTGCAGGGAACCCGCGTACGCGAGCGCGCCGTCGAGCCGCTCCAGCGTCTCGTCGGGCAGGTCGAAGGAGTTGAGCGCGCGTCCGAGGAGCCGCCCGAGCTGTGCTTCGGGTGACGCGTCCGGCTCGGTCCCGAACCCGACACCGGGCCCGGAGTCATGCGGAGCGCTCAAGGCACCTCCCAGTATTGCTTCGTGTCACCTCGTGGGTGCATACCGTAGTCCTTCGGTCGGACATCATGTCCGTGAAATGACAAACGGGGGGCGGGATTTGAGCAACGTGCCTGGACAACGCGCGGGCCGCGCGGGAGGTTCCCGCGCGGCCCGTGGTGGATGAGGGGTCGGTCAGGTGGCGCTGCCCGCCGTCCACTGGTTCCACGTCATGTTCCAGCCGTTGAGGCCGTTGTCGGGGGCGACCGTCTCGTCGTGCGAGTTCTTCATGATCACGACGTCGCCGACCAGCGAGTTGTCGTAGAACCACTTGGCGGTCGTGTCGCCGCCGGCGCCCTTCACGTCCCGCATGCCGACGCAGCCGTGGCTGGTGGCCTGCGAGCCGAAGATGCCCGGCGAGCTCCAGTAGTTGCCGTGGATGAACGTCCCGGACTGGGACAGCCGCATCGCGTGCGGCACGTCCGCGATGTCGTACTCGCCGCCGAAGCCGACCGTGTCGCCGTTCATGCGCGTCTGCACGAACTTCTCCGAGATCACCATCTGCCCGTTGTACGTGGGGTGTTCGTTGCTGCCGGTCGAGACGGGCACCGTCTTGATCGTCTTGCCGTCGCGGACGACCGTCATCTCCTGCGTGTTCGCGTCGACCGTGGAGACCTGCGCGCGGCCGACGGTGAAGCTCACCGTCTTGTCCTGCACGCCGTGCACTCCGTTCGCCCCCTCGACGCCGTCGAGGTCGATCTTCATCGTGACCTTGGAGCCGGCCTTCCAGTACTCCTGGGGCCTGAAGTCCAGGCGCTGCGCGCCGAACCAGTGGCCGACGATCTTCTGGCCGCCGCTGGACGTCACCGTGATGTGCGACTGCACGTCCTTCTTGTTGGTGATCGCCTTGTCGAACGTGAACGAGACCGGCATCCCGGCCCCGACCGTCGACCCGTCGTCCGGCGTGTACGTGCCGATGAAGCTGTGGGCGCTGGAGACCGTGGTGAAGATGGAGTTGGCGGCGGCCTTGTGCCCGCCGTCGTCCTTGGCGGAGGCGGAGATCCGGTACTTCGTGCCGCGCTCCAACTGCTCCTTCGGCTTCCACGTCGCGCCGTTCGCCGTGATCGTGCCGGGCACGGCCTTGCCGCTCGCCGACTCGGTCATCTTCACGCCGGTCAGCTTGCCGTCGCTGACCTTCACGCCCGTCGCGTTGATCGACGCGCCGGTCGAGCCGTCCTTCGCGGAGATGGTGATCTTCGGGGCGTCGCCGCTCTTGTCGTCGCTGGCGGTGGCGTTGCCGCCGCAGGCCGTGAGGGTCAGTGCGCCGACGGCGAGTGTCGCGCACACGACGGCTATGTTCTGCCTGCTCACGGTCTGCTCCCTTTTCGTGGTTTCTGCTGTTCCGCTGCTTCTCTACCGATGTGAGGGAAGAGCGTGAGACGGCCGGAGGGGTTCCGTCCGTTTGTTGTGAACGCAGCCACAGGGACAGTTCTGTTACGTGGTGGTGGATCTCTGTTACAGGGCGTCGGGCCGGCCCCCGTAGAGGTCGCTGTACGAGAGGTGGGTGCGGCCGCCGGCCGTCACGGACTCCGCCGTGCGCAGGGCCCGCACGATCGCCCGCGTCACGAGGTCGGCGCCGGCCGCGAGGATCTCGTTGAGGGCAAGGGGGTTCGCGGCGTCGAGCGGACGCTCCCCGGTGGCGAGCGCGAATACCGTGTCCCCGTCGTTGAGCAGGTGTACGGGGCGTACGGCCCGCGCGATCCCGTCGTGCGCGGTACCGGCGACCTTCTGCGCCTGGGCGCGGCTGAGGTCGGCGTCGGTGGCGACGATGGCGAGGGTGGTGTTGAGGGGCGGCGGGTCGGTGGGAGCGGTGGCGCCGTCCCGCGCGCCGGTCCCTGCCGTGCGTCCCGCTCCGCCCGATCCGCCCGCCCCGTCCAGCGGTCCCGCCCCGTTCGCCGCGGCCGCATCCGCCAGTCGCTTGCCCGCCGCCTCGTGTGTCTGCGACGTCGGGTACGTCACCGGTCCGCGCCCCGCGAAGAACTCGCCGTACAGCGCCCCGGTCGCCGGGTCCACGGCGGAGCCCGCGGCGTTCGCGACGACCAGGGCGGAGACCGTGATCCCGGAGCCGAGGACCGTGGACGCGGTGCCGATGCCGCCGCGCAGCTTCCCGACGAGGGTGCCGGTGCCCGCGCCGATGTTGCCTTCCTGGACGGGGGAGCGGGGCTCCGTCGCGGCGGCTGCCTCGACCGCGGCGCGGCCCGTCGCCGCGTCCGGCCGGGCCCGCCAGTCGCCGCCCCGGCCGAGGTCGAACACGCACGCCGCCGGCACCACCGGTACGACCTCCCCCGGCCGGGCGCCGGCCGGGACCCCGCGCCCCTGGTCCTCCAGCCACGCCATCACCCCCGACGCCGCGTCGAGCCCGAACGCGCTGCCGCCCGTGAGCACGACCGCCTCGATCCGCTGCACGAGGTTGCGCGGGTCGAGCGCGTCGGTCTCCCGCGTGCCGGGGCCGCCACCGCGCACGTCCACGGCGGTGACCGCGCCGCCTTCGGGGGCGAGCACGACCGTCGTACCGGTCAGGAACCCGTCCCCGACACTGGTGGCGTGTCCGACGCGCAGGCCGGGGACGTCGGTAAGGGCATCGTTGCGTGTCGTCATATCCCATGCCTACCACGGCAGTTGACGTCCGGCCGGGGCGCCGCCCGGAGCCGGTCAGGCGGGCTGTGGCTCGCTCCCGCGCGAGGACAGCGTCACCCCGACCGCCACCGTGAGCGCCGCGACGACCCCTGCCGCCGGCACCGCCCAGTGCCCCGCGAACGTGCACACCAGCACCAGCAACGCGCTGCCCGGCAAGGCCAGTTGCTGCGCGGTCCCCACCTTGAAGAACCGTGCGTGCAGCGCCCACACCAGCAGCAGGAACACCGCTGACGGGATCGTCACGGCGGCGGAGGTCGCGGCCGTGGAGATGTGCGCCTTGCCCACCGCCTGCTCGACGGCGACCTCGATGCCCGCGCCGATCGATGCCGCCGACGCGGTTCCTTGTGAACACGTTCACAAGCGAACTTGGGTCGAAAGTCCCTCGGGAAAGGCCAGGTCAGTCCGCCGATTCCGCCGGAGTCCGGCCCCGGTTCAGGACTTTCGGTCCTGAACTGGGGACCATTGCGGCCCCTCGGGCGCGCCCGACAGGAGTGCAATGAACACGTAGCAACCCACCGGTCGAAGAGATGGGGAAGGTGCCGCAGATGACTGCCACTCCCGCGGAAAAGACGACGCACGGCGAGGCCTGGGAGGGCTTCAGGGGAGGGCTGTGGCGGGACGCCGTCGACGTCCGCGACTTCGTCCAGCAGAACTACACCCCCTACGAGGGTGACGGCTCCTTCCTCGCGGGACCGACCGAACGCACCACCGCCGCATGGGACAAGCTCCTCGGGATGTTCCCCGCGGAGATCGAGCGCGGCGTCCACGACGTCGACGTGAAGACCCCCTCCCGTATCGACGCCTTCAGGCCCGGCTACATCGACGGCACGCCCGCCGATCACACCGACCTCATCGTGGGCCTCCAGACCGACGCCCCGCTGAAGCGCGCGATCATGCCCAACGGCGGCTGGCGGATGGTCGAGAGCGCCCTCAACGCGTACGGCTACGAGGCCGACCCCGAGGTCCGCGAGATCTACACCCACCTGCGCAAGACCCACAACGAAGGGGTCTTCGACGCCTACACCCCCGAGATCCGCGCCTGCCGCTCCTCCGGCATCATCACCGGCCTCCCGGACGCCTACGGCCGCGGCCGCATCATCGGCGACTACCGCCGCGTCGCCCTCTACGGCGTCGACCGCCTCATCGCCGCCAAGCAGGCCGACAAGGACGAGCTCGCCTCCGCCTGGCCCACCGAGCACGTCATCCGGGACCGCGAGGAGGTCTCCGAGCAGATCAAGGCGCTGGGCGAGCTCAAGGCCATGGCCATGTCGTACGGCTACGACATCTCGGGCCCGGCCACCACAGGGCGTGAGGCCGTCCAGTGGCTGTACTTCGCCTACCTCGCCGCCGTGAAGGAGCAGAACGGCGCGGCCATGTCGATCGGCCGCATCGACAACTTCCTCGACATCTACCTCCAGCGCGACATCGAGGCCGGCCGGATCACCGAGTCCGAGGCCCAGGAGTTCATCGACGACTTCGTCATCAAGCTCCGCATCGTCCGCTTCCTGCGCACCCCCGAGTACAACGACCTCTACTCCGGCGACCCGACCTGGGTCACCTGGTCGATGGCCGGCATCGGCGAGGACGGCCGCCCGCTCGTCTCGCGCACCACCTTCCGCGCGCTCCAGACCCTCTACAACCTCGGCCCGGCCCCCGAGCCGAACCTCACGGTCTTCTGGTCGCGTGAACTGCCGCGCGGCTTCAAGGACTTCGCCTCCCAGGTCGCCATCGACACCTCGGCCATCCAGTTCGAGTCCGACGAACTGATGCGCCCCAAGTACGGCGACGACACCGCGATCGCCTGCTGCGTCTCCGCGATGGCCGTCGGCAAGCAGATGCAGTTCTTCGGCGCCCGCGTGAACGTCGCCAAGGCCCTCCTCTACGCGATCAACGGCGGCCGCGACGAGAAGTCCGGCAAGCAGGTCGTCGAGGGATTCGAGCCCATCGAGGGCGAGTACCTCGACTACGGAGTCGTCGCCGAGCGGTACGACGCGATGCTCGACTGGCTGGCGAAGACGTACGTCCACGCGCTCAACGTCATCCACTACATGCACGACAAGTACGCCTACGAGCGCATCGAGATGGCCCTGCACGACCAGGAGATCCTGCGCACCATGGCGTGCGGCATCGCGGGTCTCTCGGTCGCCGCGGACTCCCTCTCGGCGATCAAGCACGCCAGGGTCAAGGTCATCCGCGACGAGACCGGCCTCGCCGTCGACTACGAGATCGAGGGCGACTACCCGGCCTACGGCAACAACGACGACCGGGCCGACGAGATCGCCCAGCGCATCGTCCACGGCTTCATGGAGAAGGTCCGCAAGCACCCGACCTACCGGGACGCCGTGCACACCCAGTCGGTGCTCACGATCACCTCGAACGTCGTCTACGGCAAGAAGACCGGCAACACCCCGGACGGCCGCCGCGCCGGCACCCCGTTCGCCCCCGGCGCCAACCCGATGAACGGGCGCGACGAGCACGGCTACATCGCCTCCGCCCTGTCGGTCGCGAAGCTGCCCTACGACGACGCCGAGGACGGCATCTCGCTGACCAACACGATCACCCCGGACGCCCTGGGCCGCACCCCCGGCGAGCGGATCGGCAACCTGTCCGGCGTGCTCGACGGCTTCATGGCCAGCGACGGATTCCACATGAACGTCAACGTCCTCAACAAGGCGACGCTCCAGGACGCCATGGAGCACCCGGAGAACTATCCGCAGCTCACCATCCGGGTCTCCGGGTACGCGGTGAACTTCGTCCGCCTGACGCGCGAGCAGCAGCTGGACGTCATCAACCGCACCTTCCACGGCTCCCTCTGAGCCTGTCCTCCCGACCGAGACACCCCGAAGGACACGAGGAGGAACGCCATGACCGTGCTGCTCACCCAGAACCTCACCGCGAACGACGCGGCCACCCCGGCCGCCGCCGCGACCCACCGCCCCATCGAGGGCTCGGTGCACTCCTGGGATCTGTCGACCGGCGTCGACGGGCCGGGCAGCCGCTTCGTGACGTTCCTCTCCGGCTGCCCGCTGACCTGCCTGTACTGCCACAACCCCGACACCTGGAAGATGCGCAACGGCAAGCGCACCGCGGCCGACGAGATCGTCGCCGAAGCCGCCAAGTACACCCGGTTCATCGAGGCCGCGGGCGGCGGCGCCACCATCAGTGGCGGCGAGCCGCTGCTCCAGCCGGTCTTCGCCGGTGAACTGCTGCACCGCTTCAAGTACGAGCTGGGCCTGCACACGGCCCTCGACACCTCGGGCTTCCTCGGTGTGCGCGCCACCGACGCCCTGCTGCGCGACGTCGACCTGGTGCTGCTCGACATCAAGTCCTGGGACCGCGCCACCTACAAGCACGTCACCGGGCGCCCGCTGCAGCCCACCCTCGACTTCGCGCACCGACTCGCCGACCTCGGCAAGAACGTGTGGGTGCGCTTCGTGCTCGTGCCGGGCCTTACCGACGACCCCGCCAACATCGAGGGCGTCGCCGCCTTCGCGGGCTCCCTCGGCAACGTCTCCCGGGTCGACGTGCTGCCCTTCCACAAGCTGGGCGAGGCGAAGTGGCAGGCGCTCGGCAAGACCTTCACGCTGCACGACACCCCCTCGCCCACCCCCGAGGAGGTCGCCTCCGCCAAGGCGATCTTCGAGTCCCACGGCCTCACGGCCGTCTGACCCGGCACGCCGGGGGTCGCCGCCCCCGGCGACGTACCCTGGAGCCATGAGCAGCCCCACCCCCGACCCCGAGAAGCGCGATCCCAAGGCCGCGCTGATCTTCGACGATCCGCTGACGGCGCAGTCCTCCGACGACACGGACCGCGGCTGGGGCGAGCGGCCGAGGGCCGACGACAACAGCGCCGCCGACCTGGCCCGCTTCCTCGACGAGAAGCCGCCCCACCACATCTGAAGGGCCGCCGCGAGCCCTGCTAGGGCTCGGTGTGCCCCGAGCCGCGCTGCGCCACGAGCGCGTCGCGGATCTCCTTGAGCACCTCCAGCTCGGAGACCTCCAGCACCTCCTGGGTGCCTTCCTTCTCGGCCTTCCTGGCGGCCTGCCGGGCGAGGTACTTGGCCATCGGCAGCACCATCAGGAAGTACACGACGGCGGCCGTGATGATGAAGCTGATGGCGGCACTGACGACCGTGCCCCACATGATCTCGATGCCGACGGGCTCGCCGTCCACGACCTTGCACGGGCCCTGAAGGCAGTACGAGTACTTGTTCAGGTCCTGCGTCCCGAACGCTCCGACGATCGGGTTGATGACCCCTTCCACCACCGAGTTCACGATGCTGGTGAACGCGGCGCCGATGACCACGGCTACCGCTAGGTCGACGACATTGCCTCGCATGAGGAAGGCCTTGAAGCCTTCCCACAGGCTCGGTTCGTTGTTCTCGCTCACCAGAAGGCCTCTCTTCACATGTCCAGGTTGTGGAGCAAACGCTTCCGCAACCTACGACAGTTCGGGTCAGACCTGTCCAATTCGGTAGCTCGATCGAGGGACTTGAGGAGATATACGTCACCACACCGTCACCGCCAACCTAGAAGCGGCTCCGGCGCCCGCGAGCCGTGCCGCGGTCGCGCGTTCCACCGTCAGCACCACCAACGCCCCGCCCGGCGTCGAGGTTTCGCCGATGTCGCCGCCTTGACCGAGAGTTGGCCCCGGCTTCGGCACGGACGCCACGCGTGCGCCGGACGCGAGCACCCGCACCCCCGGCCCGCCGTCCGCCCGCGCCGCCACCACGTCGATCCGGTCGCCCGGGCGCAGCAGCCGCACCGCCCCCGCGTCCGCGATCCGCACCGGCGCCGACACCGTCACGGCGGACGCG
>NZ_JAOZYC010000212.1:0-25730 GCF_035798155.1 Streptomyces endophyticus
CCCCCCCCCCCCCCCCGCGCCTCAAACGCCGGCGGGGCTGGAGATACCTACCAGTCCCGGCCCGAGCGGCCGCGCTTCGTGTCGGAGCGGGCCTTCTTCTGACGAAGGCGCCGCTCGTTGACACCACGCGACACCCTCGTGGCCCGCCTCGGCTTCGGCGGCGGCGCCGTGGCCTCCGCCAGCAGCGCCGCGAGCCGCACCGCCGCCGTCTCCCGGTTGCGCCACTGCGACCTGTGCTCCGAGGCCCGGACGGAGATCACGCCGCCCACGAGCCGAGGGGCGAGCCGCTCCAGGGCCCGCTCCTTCCAGACACGCGGCAGCGCCTCCGTCGCCGCGAGGTCGAAGCGCAGCTCCGCCGCCGAGTCGGACGTGTTCACATGCTGCCCGCCCGGCCCGGACGACCGCGAGAAACGCCAAAGGAGCTCGGCCTCCGGGAGGACGACCGAACCGCGGATGGGATAGGGACCGGACATGCGTCCATGGTCGCGCGTCCGTACGGTCCGCGTCACCCGCATTTACCGGGCCCGCGGGCGTCCCGTGGCGTCCGGGTAAAGAAAGTAAAGAGACCTGGAACCTTCCCCACCCCTCACGACGTTCCTACGGGTACGAGTAGCTTCGGCTGCACACGTACAACCAAGTACGTCCGTATTTAACGAGGGAAGGACTCCCGAACCATGGCTGTAAGCCTGTCCAAGGGTGGCAACGTCTCGCTCACCAAGGAGGCTCCGGGCCTGACCGCTGTCACCGTGGGCCTCGGCTGGGACGTCCGCACCACCACGGGTACCGACTTCGACCTCGACGCCTCGGCCATCGCGGTCAACACCGAGGGCAAGGTCTACTCGGACGGTCACTTCGTCTTCTTCAACAACAAGGAGACGCCGGACCAGTCGATCGTCCACACCGGGGACAACCGCTCCGGCGAGGGCGCGGGCGACGACGAGGCGATCAACGTCAACCTGGCGGCGCTGCCGGCCGACATCGACAAGATCGTCTTCCCGGTCTCGATCTACGACGCCGAGACCCGCACGCAGAACTTCGGCCAGGTCCGCAACGCGTACATCCGCATCGTGAACCAGGCCGGCGGCACCGAGATCGCCCGCTACGACCTCTCCGAGGACGCCGCGACCGAGACCGCGATGGTCTTCGGCGAGCTGTACCGCAACGGCGCGGAGTGGAAGTTCCGCGCCGTGGGCCAGGGCTACGCCTCGGGCCTGGTCGGCATCGCGCAGGACTTCGGCGTGAACGTCTGAGGTTCGCCCAGTAGTTGAGACCGGCACCAGGGCCTGTCGGCCCTGGGCCGTGGACGTCAACCAGCCGTGTCCGGTTTGCCGTTCCCGTACAGCCAGGTCTCCCAGACCCCGGCAAGGGCCTCGCCCTTGCCGGGGTTCTCGCGTTCCACGTAGGCCGTGAAGTCGTCCGTGTCGGCGTTCTTGTACTTGTGGTCCTTCGGCCAGCTCTTCAGCAGGGCGAAGAAGTCGGTGTCCCCGATCGTTCTGCGGATCTCGTGCAGCACCATCGCGCCGCGGTCGTAGACCGGGGAGTCGGAGAGGTGCGCGGCATTCGGCGGCTTCGCGGGCGGGAAGGCCCAGACGCCGTCGCTCGCGGGCCGCTTCGCGATCGCCTCGAAGGTCTGCTGCGCCGTGTCCCCGCCGTGGTCCTCGTCCCACAGCCACTCCGCGTACGTCGCGAAGCCCTCGTTCAGCCACATGTCGCGCCAGGAGTTCGGGGTGACCGAGTCGCCGTACCACTGGTGCGCCATCTCGTGGACGAGCAGGCCGAGATCGGGGGCGCCGGGGAAGACGGGCCGGTTCTGGGTCTCCAGGGCGTAGCCCACGTCTCCGTCGCGGTCGACGATCGCGCCCGTGGACGAGAACGGGTACGCGCCGAACCGCTCCGCCTCCCAGTCGACGACCTCCGGCAGCCGGGCGAGCACCTTCGCACTCGCCTTCGCCTCGTCCGGGTCGACGGCGGTGTACACGGGAATCCCCGCGGGCGTGCGGCCCCGCTCCGTCTCGAACTCCCCGATGGCCACGGTCGCCAGATAGCTCGCCATCGGCTGCCGCACCCGCCAGTCGTACGCGGTGCGCCGCCCGTCGGGCGACCCCTTCGCGCTGCGCAGCTCCCCGTTGGACACCGCCTGTACGCCGGCGGGGACCGTGATCCGGATGTCGTACGTCGCCTTGTCCGAGGGGTGGTGGTTGCCGGGGAACCAGGCCATGGAGCCGGTCGGTTCGCCGAGGGCGAGCGCGCCGTCGGCGGTGCGCAGCCAGCCCTCGCCCGTGCCGTCCGGGTCGGTGATCGTGACGGGTTCGCCGTCGTAGCGGACGGTGGTGCGGAAGGTGTGCCCCTCGGGGAGCTCGTCGTGCGGCCGCACGGTCACCTCGTGCCCGGCGCGGCTGGCCACGGCCTTCTCGCCGTCGACGGTGACCTTCCGCACCGTCAGCCCCTTCAGGTCCAGGTTGAACGCGCTGAGCGCCTGGCCGGCGGTCGCGGTGATCTCGGCGGTGCCGGAGAGGTGGTGCGCGTCCGGGTCGTAGGAGAGGTCGAGGGCGTAGTGGCGGACGTCGTAGCCGCCGTTCCCGAGCTTGGGGAAGTACGGATCGCGCAGGCCAGAGGCGCCGGGCGCGCCGTGGACGCCGCCGTCGCACGCGGCGACGGCGGCGAGAACGCTGAGGAGGGCGGCGGGGAGGCGGAGTCTGCGGCGCACGCCGAGATCTTATGGCCCCATTGCCCCGGTACGGGCGTCCCGCCGTGCTCCTGCCGAGGCGCCTGCCGGGCTCCTGCCTGGCTCCTGCCTGGCTCCTGCGGTGCCCCTGCCGGGCTCCTTCCGAGGCGCGTACAGGACCTTTACAGAACCGCGATCCCCAACGGCCGCTCCCCCGCGGCCAGTCGGCGGGTGTCGCCGCTGTCGATGTCGACGACGGTGATGCCGTTCCAGTAGCCGTCGCGGGTGAAGCCGCCGGTGACGTACGCGGTCCCGCCGTCCTCGGAGACGGCGACGTCCTCGTGCGGCCCGTCGAGCGGCACGACCTTCTCCTTGCCGCCGGGGGTACGGATGGTGAGCGAGGGGCCCTCGTCCTCGGACGGGTCGATGGGCCCCGTGCCGACGGCGAGGAGCGTCCCGTCGGGGGTGATCGTGACGCCGTGCTGATGCGTGTTGGCGGTCATCCGCTCGATGGTCGAGCGGCCGGTGTCCGGGTCGACCACGACGAGCTTCTCGCCCTCGAAGGGGAAGAGGAGCTTGCCGTCGGAGGGCCGTACGGCGGCGTAGTGCGGCTTCAGCCACGAGCCGAGGCCGCCTTCGGTGCCGTACGGGGCGACCTCGATGCGGCGGGTGTCGCCGCTGCGGGTGTCGAGGACGGTGACGTCGAAGGAATCGTGGTCGGTGGCGTACACCTGGCGCCCGTCGCGCGACACGTCGACGTCGAAGGGCCGCCGCCCGACGGAGGTGGTGTCGGTGACCTTCCTGGTGCTGGTGTCGATGGTCTCCAACGTCCCGTTCCCGTCGGGGACATTGACGCCGACGTACGCGTGCCTGCCGTCGGGCGCGAGGGCGATGCCCATGCCGCCGCCGCGGTACTCGCCGTCGGTGACGGGGCCGAGGTCTCCGGTCTCGCCGGTCTCGCCGGTCTCGTACGGGATGAGGGCCTCGCGCTCACGGCTGTCCGTGTCGACGACGGCGACGCCCTCGGCGGTAGCGACCCAGGCCCGGCCGTCGTCACCGACGACGAGCCCGTACGGGGCGTGGCCGACCTTCACCGAGTCGAAGGCGCCCTTGCCGGGGGCCGGGTCGACGAAGGAGACCGTGTCGGCGCCGAAGTCGGCGACGAGGAGGGTGCCGTCGGGGGTCCTGGCGGACTTCTCGGCGGGCTTCTCGGGGGACTTTTGGGGGGACTTCTCAGGGGACTTCTTCGCGGGAGAACTCGCCTTGCCCGAAGGGGAGTTGGTGTCCGCCTGCGTCGCTCCGCATCCGGTCGCGAGCACCGCGACGGCGACCGCCGCGAGGACCGCGCGCCTCACCGTACGGCCCGCAACAGGCCGGCGATCTCGGCGAAGCCGCGCCGCTCGGCGTGTTCGAGGGGCGTGATGCCGTCGCCGTCGGGCAGATCGGGGGTCGCGCCCGCCGTGATGAGCAGCTCGACGATCTCCTGGTGCGCACGGCCGCCGTCACCGAGGATCACGGCCTCCAACAGGGCGGTCCAGCCCAGCCGGTTGACGTGGTCGACGTCGATGTCGGTCTCGCGGAGGACAGCGCGCACGTAGTCGACGTGGCCGCGTTCGGAGGCCGGGATGACGGAGATTCCGCCGAACCGGTTGGTGACCTTCAGGTCGGGCCGGGCGGGCAGCAGGGCGCGCATCATCTCCACGGAGCCGGTGACACCGGTGGCGAGCCACGCGCTGTCGTCCCGGTCGTCCTGGGCGTTCGCGTCGGCACCGGCCGCGACGAGCGCCTCCGCGACCGCGACGTGATCGTTGAGGGAGGCCAGGAGGAGCGGCGTACGACGGTGCGCGTCACGGGCCTCGACGTCGGCACCCGCCGCGAGGGCACCCCGGACGGCGTCGGCGTCGCCCTGAGCGGCGGCGGCGAGGAGCGTTCGGTTGTTCTCGGTCTGCTGCATGGTGCGACTCCACATCAGGTCCCCGTACAAAATTAAGCCCCTGCCCATTAAGCCCCGCCGGCGATTGAGGCGCGGGGTCCGGGGCGGAGCCCCGAGGCCGCAACACCGTCACCGGTGACACGATCGTCGGGGCTCCACCCACCAACCGGTGACTAGCCGAGCTCGGCGACGCCCGCCTGGGCGAACTTCTCGTCCAGGTCCCCGGACGGCGCACCCGCGACACCGATACCCGCGATGGGCGCGTTGTCGGCGGCGACCGGCGCCCCACCCGCGAGGAACAGCGTGCCGGGGATGTCCTTCAGGTTCGGCGTCGACTCAAGGCGCTTCGTCAGCTCGGAGGTCGGCGCGTTCCAGGAGACCGCGGTGTACGCCTTCTTCACGGCGGACTCCGGCGACTGCGGACCCGCACCGTCACCGCGCAGCTCGACGATCGTGTTGCCGTTGCGGTCGACGACGGCGACGGAGACCTTCTGGTTCTCCTTCTTCGCGGCCTTCAGGACGGCCTCGGCGGCGTCGGTGGCGGCGCCCACGGTGAGGTGCTTGGACTCGAAGGTGTTGCCGGCCTTCGCGGCGGCGGGCTTGGCGGCGGCGGCCTGGGCGGCCGGCTCCGAGTCCGCGGCGCTCGCCGAGTACGCGCCGAACCCGCCGAGGGCGATGGCGGCGGCGAGCGTGGTGCCGGTGACGACGCGGGTGCGCTTCGAGATCTTCTTAGCGTGCTGCATGGGAACGACTCCTGAGTGGGTGATGCAGAGGAAAGGAGGAGGTCGACCGGGAGGCCGTTTGCCGTTCTGCCGTCCCGCTCTGCCTTCAATCCTGGGTCCGGAACCGGCCCTCACCCGTCGACGGACCGGCTCGACGCGACGCGCCGGGCGGTCGACGGCGGGGTCATCCGATCGGTTGACCCCAGGGGCGTACAACCCGGCGAGAATGGGATTGTTTGCCCAGGTCGACGCCGTGAGGAGGTGCAGGCGACCGTGACCAGGAACCGCCCCGAGCGCGCCGCGACCGGCGTCCACCACAGCGACGGCTACGACACCGACATCCGCCGCCTCACCGCGGTCATGCACGCCTCGTTCTTCCTGCTCCTGGCCGTGGCCCTGGCACGCTTCCTGATGCGCCACTCCCACGACGAGCGCTCCCCGTGGATCGTCGCGCTCTCCGTGGTCGTGGCCCTGGTGTACGGGATCGGGCTCGTGCGGGGCGTCGCGGAGCGGGCCACGGTCGGGCAGCGGGTGTGGCTGACGCTGGTGGTCGTGGTGTGGGTGGTGCTCACGGTGCTCGCACCGAGCTTCGCGTGGTGCGCCGTGCCGCTCTTCTACACGGGCCTGCGCACGCTGCCGACCCGCGCCGCGCTCGTCCTGGTGGGGCTCCTGGCGGTGCTCGTCATCCTCGCCCAGCTGCGGCTCGCCGGCCGCCTCGACCCGGACCTGCTGCTCGGCCCGCCGACCGTCGTGGTGATCGCCACCGCCGTGTTCCTCCAGATGGAGCGGCAGGCCGCACGGCAGCGCAGGCTCATCGACGATCTGATCCGCACCCGCCGCGAACTGGCCGCGTCCGAACGCCGTGAGGGCACGCTCGCCGAACGGCAGCGGCTCTCCATGGAGATCCACGACACCCTGGCGCAGGGCCTGTCCAGCCAGCAGATGCTGTTGCAGGCGGCGCAGCGGGTGTGGGAGGCCGACCCCGGCAAGGCCCGCGCCCATGTCGGCACGGCCGCGTCGATCGCCGAGCACAACCTCACCGAGGCGCGCCGCTTCGTGCACGATCTGGCCCCCGCCGACCTGGCCCGTGGCCTGGCGGAGGCGCTGCGTGCGGTGGCCGCGCGGGAGTCGGGCGACCGGCTCACCGTCCAGGTCCGCGTCGACGACGACGGGCGCGCGGACCGGCTGCCCGACCGGGTGCAGTCGGCCCTGCTGCGGATCGCGCAGGGCGCGCTGGCCAACGTACGGGAGCACTCCGGGGCGGGTAGCGCGGTGCTCACGCTGACGCTGCTCGACGACCAGGTCGTACTCGACGTCGCCGACGACGGGTGCGGGTTCGATCCGGCCGCCCTGCCCGCGGGGGCCTCCGGCGTGCGGGGGCACGGGATTCCGGCGATCCGGGCGCGGGTGCGGCAGCTGGGCGGGACGTTGACTCTTGAGTCGGCGCCGGGGGAGGGAGCGGTCGTCTCCGCCGCGATTCCGTTGACGCCTGCGACGGGGGCGAGGCCACGGGGCTCCGCCCCGGACCCCGCTGCTCAAACGCCGCAGGGGCTTGAAAATACCGACCCGAACCGGAGCCCACCGACATGACCCAGCCCATCCGCATCCTCCTCTGCGACGACCACGTCGTCGTGCGTGCCGGGTTGCTCGCGTTGCTCGACAGCACCGCTGACATCGAGGTCGTCGGCGAGGCCGGGACCGGGGAGGAGGCGATCGCGCTCGCCGCGAAGCTGCGGCCCGACGTCGTCCTCATGGACCTCCAGCTGGGCGAGGGCATGGACGGCGTGGAGACGACCCGCCGCCTCACGTCCGGCCCGGCGCCCACCCCGCACGTCCTCGTACTCACCACGTACGACACCGACGCCGACATCACCCGCGCCATCGAGGCGGGCGCGACGGGCTATCTGCTCAAGGCGGAGCGGCCCGAGGAGCTGTTCGCCGCGATCCACGCGGCCGCGGAGGGCCGCACCGCCCTCTCCGCCCCGGTGGCCAGCCGCGTCATGGCCAATATGCGCAAGCCACGGCCCACCCTCACCGACCGCGAGCGCGACATCCTCGCCCAGCTGGCGCACGGCCTCGGCAACCGGGAGATCGCCAAGGCCCTGTTCATCAGCGAGGCCACGGTCAAGACCCACCTGGGCCGGATCTACGACAAGCTCGGCGTGGACACCCGGTCCGGCGCCGTCGCGGTGGCGAAGGAGCAGCGGCTGCTCCCGTGAGGGCAGTGGCTGCTCCCGTGAGGACCGGGCCCGGGCCCGTGACACCATCTCTACGTGCTCGACATCGGTTACGCCCTCTCCCGCCGCTTCCCGGACCCGCCGCAGACGGACTACCGGCGCGCGGACGTCCACGCGCTGCGCCACGACCTGTTCTGCGGCGACGTGTACCTGGCCGACACCAAGGCCGACCAGGAGCTGTCCACAGCCTGGGGATGGGTGCCGGTGCTCGACTTCGCGTGGGCGCTGTGCGACGTCGTCGAGCAACTGGACAAGGACCCGCGCGGCAGTCGCTCCTCCACTCCCCAGCACGCCGAACTGGACTTCACCGAGTCGAGCGACTGCATGCTCTTCGAGCGCCGCTTCGGCTGGGTGGACATCGCGGCCGACTGGATGCCGACCGAGGAACCGGCCTTGACCTTCTCCCACTCCGCGCTGCGCCGCGAGGCCCGGGACTTCCTGCACGACCTGCTCGCCGACCTCACGGACATGCACGAGGACCTGGCCGACAACCCGGCCCTGTGGGACCTTCAGGCCCGCTTCCCCCGCCTCCCGTAACCGGCTCACGTAACCGGCCCACCCGGTTCGCCTACTCCACCCGCACCCCCAGCTCCGCCGCGAACACCCCTGCCAGGTCCATGAGTTGGGCCGGTGAGATCACCGCGCCGCCCAGCCGGTCCACGCCCCGCGCGATCCCCAGCTCCGCGGCGCCCCGCAGGTCGACGTCCGTCAGGGTCGCCGCCGAGAAGTCGGCGCCCTTCAGCGCGCAGCCCGCGAACTCCACCCGCTCCAGGCGCGCGCCCCCGAAGTCCGGCTCCACCAGCACGCATCCGTCGAACACGACGTCCTTGAGGCGCGCCTTCCGCAGGTTCAGGTAGTCGATCTTCCCGCCCCTGATCACCACCCGCTCCAGGGCCGCCCCGTGCAGCTGCACCCCGCCGAGCCGGGCGTCGACCACCTCCACGTCCCGCAGCGTCGCCTCCGCCAGGTTCGTGCCCACGCCCCGCACGTCACGCAGCACGGAGTCGATGAATCTGGCCCGCGCGAGGCCCGCCTCGTCGAGCGCGCACCCCGTCAGCGCGCAGTCCATGAACCGCGCCCCGATCCCCTCCTGCCCGGCGAGGTCCACGCCCCGGAACTCCACCCCGTCGTAATCCCCGTCGGGTTCGAGGCCGCGCCCCTCCCACGGCTCCAACGGAGGCAGACGCACCTGGGGCCGCCGCGCCTTCTTCACCTTCGCCGGGGCCTGTCCCGCGGCCCGACCCGCACCACCACGCCTGTCGCTCATGACCCCATGCTGCCCGGCCCCACTGACAATCCCCGCCCACCCCCAAGTGACCTGCGCAAACGGCGCGATGTCACATCCGCGCCCGCCCCGCACGTCGTATCCGTGAAGGCCATCCGTACGCCCCGATCACGCAGTCAGGAGCACCCATGCGTCACCCCACCCCCGCCCTCACCGTCATCGGCGGAGGTCTCGCCGGACTGACCGCCGCCATCACCGCGGCGGAGGCGGGCGCGCGCGTCACCCTGCACGAAGCGCACCACACGCTCGGCGGCCGGGCCCGCACCGCCGAGGGCCCCTACCTCACCCACGAAGGCCCGCACGCGCTCTACAACGGCGGCCCGCACTGGACCTGGCTGCGACAGCGCGAGCTGCTCGGACCGCTCGCCCCGATCCCGCCGCTCGAAGCCGCCCGGCTGCGCTTCCACCGCGACGGCGCGCTGCACCGCACCCCGCCCGCCGCCCTGCTCCGCCTCCTGCGCCACAGGCCCGAACGCGCCCCCGTGGACGAGGACTTCACCACCTGGGCCACCCGCGGCGCGGGCCCGGACGCCGCCCGCGCCGCCGCCAACTACACGGCCGTCGCCCTGTTCCACCACGACCCCGGATCGCTCTCCGCCCGCTTCGTCCAGGAGCGCCTGCGCCGCACCGCCAAGGTGCCGCCCGAGGCCCAGTACCCGGTCGGCGGCTGGTCCTCGGTCATCGACCGGATGGCGTCCCGCGCCTGGAACCTCGGCGTGCGCATGGAGACCCTGAGCCGGCTCGACACCGCGCCCACCGACACCCCGGTCGTCGTCGCCACCTCGCTCGACGCGGCCCGCAGGCTCCTCAAGGACCCCTCCCTGACCTGGGACAGCGGCCGTACGACGCTGATCGACCTGGCCGTGCGCGGTCGGCGCGGCGACGCCTTCGCGGTGTCGGGCCTCGACTTCCCGGCCTGGATCGAACGGTTCACCGCACAGGACAAGTCCCTCGCCCCGCACGGCGAGAGCCTGATCCAGGGCCAGGTCCCGATCGCGCCCGACGAGTCCAAGGCGGACGGTTCCGCGCGCGCCGACGCCCTGCTCGACCTCGCGTTCCCCGGCCGGCGCGAGCGCACGACCTGGCGCCGCGACGCCCTCGCCCAGGGACGCACGGGAGCGCTCGACCGCCCCGGCACCACCTGGCGCGACCGGCCCGCGATCGACCGCGGCGAGGGCGTCTATCTGGCGGGCGACATGGTGGCGGCTCCCGGAGTGCTCTCCGAGGTCTCCTTCACCAGCGCCATCGAGGCGACGACGCTGGCGCTGCGGCGGCCCGCCCTCACCCGCGGCCTTGACCTCAACCGCGCTTGAGGCCGAAGACTGGCGCAGGCCATCACGGACCACCCACCAGGAGCTGTCATGCACGCCATCCGCCTGCACGCCTTCGGCCCTGCCGAGAACCTCACGTACGAAAAGGTCGAGGACCCCGAGCCGGGTCCCGGGCAGGTGCGGATCGCGGTCGAGGCCGCGGGCGTGCACCTGCTGGACACCGCGATCCGCTCCGGCGTACAGGGTCCGCTGCCCGCCCTCCCCGAGCTGCCCACGATCCCCGGCCGCGAGGTCGCGGGCACCGTCGAGGCGCTCGGCCCGGACACCGATCCCGCCTGGCTCGGCAAGAAGGCCGTCGCCCACCTCGGCATGGTCCCCGGGGGCTACGCCGAGCTCGCCGTCACGGACGCGGACCGCCTCCACGAACTCCCGGCAGCCCTGGACCCGGCGCACGCCGTCGCCATGATCGGCACGGGCCGCACGACGCTCGGCATCCTGAACTTCACCACCGTCACCCCCGACACGGTCGCCCTCGTCCCCGCCGCCGCGGGCGGCATCGGCACGCTCCTCGTGCAGTACGTGAAGCACGCGGGCGGCACCGTGATCGGCCTGGCGGGCGGCCCGGCGAAGACGGCGGCGGCCGAGGCGAACGGCGCCGACCTCGCCCTCGACTACAACGACCCCGACTGGCCGGACCGGGCCCGCGCGTTCCTCGGCGTCGCCGCCACCGTCCTCTTCGACGGAGTCGGCGGCCCGACGACCGTGCGCGCCCTCGACCTCCTCGGTCCCGGCGGGCAGCACCTCATCTTCGGCTGGTCCGCCCAGGGCATCGGCACCGACGAGGGACCGCACCTCCTCGACGAGGCCGAACTCGCGCGCCGCGGCCTCACCCAGGAGCAGGTCCTCGGCCCGCCGATGATGCGCAAGGCCGGCGGCGAGAACCCCATGCGCACCCTCGAACTCGCCGCGCTCGACCACGCTGCCCGCGGCGTCCTCACCCCCGCCGTCCACCGCTTCCCGCTCGCCGACGCGGCCGCCGCGCACCGCGCCCTGGAGACGCGCGGCACGACGGGCAAGGTGGTCCTGGAGCCGTGAGCCGCGCCTAAGAGGCGGGGCGCAGTCGCTTCTCGAACCAATGGTGCGCGTACGGCTCGTCGTTGAAGGCCGCGACCTCCTCGAAGCCGTACGCGTGATAGAGCCCGATCGCCTCACCGAGCGCCTTGTTGGTGTCCAGGCGCAGCAGCTCGGCGCCGTGCCCGGCGGCCCGCGCCTCCAGCTCCGCGAGGAAACGGCGGGCGAGGCCGAGGCCCCTGACCCGGGGCGCCACCCACATGCGCTTCACCTCGGCCGCGCCGCCCGGCGGAAGCTTCAGCCCGGCGCAGCCGACCGGCTCACCGTGCAGCCGCGCCACGACGAACTGGCCGTGCGGCGGCCGGAGTTCACCGGCGTCGGGCAGGAGGCTGTGCGCCGGGTCGAAACCCGTGTCGAACCGCTCCTGGAGCTCGGCGAAGTAGCCGCGCAGGCACAGCTCCGCGTCGGGGTGGTCCGGCGCGACCTCGTCCAGCGTGACCGTGCCGGCCGTGAGCAGCCGGTCCACCTCGGCCATGGCGGCGACCAGGCGGCCGCGCTGGGCGGGGCTCAGCGGGGCGAGCAGCGAGCCCGCGGCCTCATCGCTGCGCCGGTCGAGCTCGGCCCACTCGCCGCGCCCCCGCTCCGTGAGCCGCGCGGTGCGCACCCGCCGGTCCCGCTCCAGCGGCTCCACCACCACGAGCCCGTCCGCCTCCAGTGCGCGCAGCAGCCGGCTGACGTACCCGGAGTCGAGCCCGAGCCGCTCCCGCAACTTCCGTACGTCCAGCGGCGCTTGGGCCTCGCCGATCTCCCAGAGCAGCCGGGCCTGCCCGTAGGGCCGCTCGGTGCCGTGGAACCGCTCCTGGAGCACGCCGACGCGCTCGCTGACCACGCGGTTGAACCGCCGTACCCGCGCGACGTCACCTACGCCGCCGTCCTCACCCTCACGCATTCTCTGACCATAGTCAGAGAATGCGTCGTCGCGCCACCCTACGCGGCACCCACCGCCTTCAGCGCCTCGTCCGTCAGCCGGTACACCGTCCACTCGTCCTGCGGCCGCGCACCCATCGCCTCGTAGAACTCGATGGACGGCGTGTTCCAGTTCAGCACCGACCACTCCAGGCGCTCGTACCCCCGCTCCACGCAGAGCCGCGCCAGCTCCGTGAGCAGCGCCTTGCCGTGGCCGCCGCCGCGCGCCGAGGGGCGTACGTACAGGTCCTCCAGGTAGATGCCGTGCACTCCGCGCCACGTCGAGAAGTTCAGGAACCACAGCGCGAAACCGACCGGCTCGCCGGTCCCCGCGTCCTCGGCGATGTGCGCGTACGCCGCCGGGCGCTCGCCGAACAGCGCCTCGCGCAGCTGCTCCTCGCTCGCCCGCGCCTCGTGCAGCGCCTTCTCGTAGTCGGCGAGCTCGCGGATCATGGCGTGGATGACGGGGACGTCGGCGGGGGTGGCGGTACGAATCATGGCGGCAGACTAATCCGCGGCACTGACACCCGGCCGCCCGGGACCAGCCGCCAAGGACCGGCCACCAAGGAACTAACTAACTCGTGGGGTGCGTGCGCAGCCGTCGCGCGATCTCCAGGTCCACCGCGCCGAGTTCCCGGCCGTCCTCGATGTCCCACAGCGCGTTCTGCAGCACCCGGCCGAGCGTCCACGCCCGCGCCCGCTCCCGGTCAAGACCGAGGACCCCGCTCATCGCGTCGAACCGCCACACCGTCTCCTGCGGCTCGAAGCGGTTGTTCAGCGCGGGCCACAGATCGAAGCCGGGGTCGCCCGCCAGCGGCTTCGGGTCGATCGCGAGCCACGGTTCACGCTCGGCGGCCAGCACGTTCTCGAAGTGCAGGTCCCAGTGCAGCAGCCGGTCGCCGGGCTCGTCCGCGACCTCCCGCACGGCGGCCGCGCAGTCGGCGAGCAGCGCGCGCTCGGCCGGGTCGGTCACCCGGCGCAGCGCCTCCGGGGCGTCCGCGAGCATGCGCGCGGCGATGTCGGAGAGCCGCCGCATGCCCTCCGGGGCGGGCCCCGCCGTCAGCCGCGCGAGCAGCTCGGCGATCACCACGACCGCCTTGCGCGAGTCCTCCACGTCGCTCAACATCCGGTCGGAGTCGAGGCGTTCGAGCAGCATCGTGCCCGTCCCGTCGTCGTGCGCGAGGAGCCGCACGGCGCCGTCGCCGTCCCACGCCCGCAGCGCGACCGGCTCGCCCTCGGTCTCCTCGTCGAGCACCTGGAACTTGAGCGCCGCCGGCCGCCCGCCACCCACCACGGGCACGACGAGCGCGGCCATCCCGTGCATCAGCGGCCCGTCGACCGTCAGCTCCCAGCGCTCCAGAAACTCCTCCACGCGCGCGGGCAGCGCCGCGACGAACGCGCGGCCCGCCTCACCCGCGTACGTGTACTGCGACTCAACAAGGCCTACGGGTACGTCGATCACGCGGCCGACCCTAAAGCCCCGGCCCGCAGCACGTTGTGTGCCCAGAAAAATGTCGCAGTTATACGTACGACTGCGACACTTTTCCGAGCACACCATGCCCAGCGGGCCTCGCGATGTCAGTCGCCGGGAACGCCCGCATCCCTGAGCACCTTCCCGAACGCGTCCTCGTCGTACATCGCCTTCTCCGGGGTCACCTTGTCGCCGTCCACGTAGACCGTGGGCGTGCCCTCGATGCCGTCGGCGCGGAACTTCTTCATGTCCCGCACGGCTCCGTCGAACGCGGAGGAGCGCAGCCCGTCGACCGTGTCGGCGATCTTCAGTAGGAAGTCGTCCGTGTACGCGTCCGTGGTCTCGTCGGCGGGCTGGTTCGCGAAGACGGCGGAGTGGTACACGGGGAACTTCCCGGCCTCCACCTAGGCGCGCAGCGCGTTGGCGGCCGTCACCGAGCCGTGGCCGTTCAAGTTCTCGTCGAGGAACGAGCAGGACGACCGCCACCGCGGCGGCCCACAGCCGCCCCGAACCCTTCGCTCCTACGTTCACGATCCGGCTCCCACTCACCGTGCGCTCGTCCAGCGATCACCCCACAGGCGACATATGCCACGAAACCATCACCTCCCCCCTCCCGCATTCCGCCGCCGCCCAGTAACGTCCCGCGCCATGAGCAACGGCATCAGCGGCCCCGGTGGCCCCCGCGACACCACCGGTACGATCAACGGCGGCATATCGTTCTGGTACGCGGACGACGGCATCCCCCTCACCCGCGACCCCCTGCCCGGCGACGCGAGCGCCGACGTCGTCATCGTCGGCGGCGGCTACACGGGCCTGTGGACGGCGTACTACCTGAAGAAGGCCGCCCCGTTCCTGCGCATCACGGTCCTTGAACAGAAGTTCTGCGGCTACGGCGCCTCCGGCCGCAACGGCGGCTGGCTCTACAACGGCATCGCCGGCCGCGACCGCTATGCCAAACTCCACGGCCACGACGGAGCGGTCCGCCTCCAGCAGGCCATGAACGAGACCGTCACCGAGGTCATCGACGTGGCCCGCGCCGAGTCCATCGACGCAGACATCCACCACGGCGGCGTACTCGAAGTCGCCTACACCCCCGCCCAGTTGACGCGCCTCAAGTCCTTCCACGAAACAGAACTCACCTACGGTGAGAAGGACCGCACCCTGCACGGCGCCCGCGAGACCGCCGACCGCATCCGCGTCGCAGGCGCCGTCGGCTCGACGTGGACCCCGCACGGCGCCCGCCTGCACCCCGTGAAACTCCTCAAGGGCCTGGCGGCGGCGGTGGAGTCCCTCGGCGTCACGATCCACGAGTCGACGCCCGTCACCGAGATCAAGCCCAAGCACGCCATCACGCCCTACGGCACGGTCCGCGCCCCCTACATCCTGCGCTGCACGGAGGGCTTCACCGCCTCCCTCAAGGGCCAGCGCCGCACCTGGCTCCCCATGAACTCCTCCATGATCGCCACGGAGCCCCTGACCCCCTCCCAGTGGGAGTCGATCGGCTGGGAGGGCCGCGAAACCCTCGGCGACATGGCCCACGCCTACATGTACGCCCAGCGCACGGCGGACGACCGCATCGCGCTCGGCGGCCGCGGCGTCCCCTACCGCTACGCCTCCCGCACCGACAACGACGGCCGCACCCAGCCCAAGACCATCGAGGCGCTGTACGAGATCCTGACCCGCTTCTTCCCCCAGCTCGCCGGCCTCCGGGTCGACCACGCCTGGTCCGGCGTCCTCGGCGTCCCCCGCGACTGGTGCGCCACCGTCACCCTGGACCGCTCGACGGGCCTCGGCTGGGCGGGCGGCTACGTGGGCTCGGGCGTCGCCACGGCGAACCTGGCCGCCCGCACCCTCCGCGACCTCGTCCAACAGGACTCCGGCCAGTCAGGACCCACCGACCTCACCACCCTCCCCTGGGCCAACCACAAGGTCCGCAAGTGGGAACCGGAACCCTTCCGCTGGCTCGGCGTCCACGGCATGTACGCCACGTACTACGCGGCCGACCGCCGCGAACTGACCACCCACACGGCGGACTCCTCCCGCCTGGCGACGTGGGCGGACCGAGTGGCGGGCCGCCACTGAGCCCATGCCAAAGCCCCGGCCGCACAACGGCGACCGGGGCTTTCACGGAGCCCCCTGTCGGATTCGAACCGACGACCTACGCATTACAAGTGCGTTGCTCTGGCCATCTGAGCTAAGGAGGCAGCCCCAGCAGTGTAACCAACCTCGGCCGTGCACCCATCGAAAATTTCCTCGAAGGTCACGTGCTCCCAGGTACTGACAAACGCACTGCCCGCCGCTTAAAGTCCGAGCAGTTCACTCGCGTGGACTACACCAGTGCTTCACCGTCGTGGCACAAGCCGTGTCTCGACGGCCACCACCTTTACTCGGATCGTCCGGCACGTTCCTGCCGGTGAAGGGGGCTTCACAGCCATGGCTTCTGTCACGTTCGACAAGGCGACCCGTGTGTATCCCGGGTCCACCAAGCCCGCGGTCGACGGCCTGGAGATCGAGGTCGAGGACGGCGAGTTCCTCGTCCTCGTCGGTCCGTCCGGCTGCGGCAAGTCGACCTCCCTGCGGATGCTCGCGGGTCTCGAGGACGTCAACGGCGGTGCGATCCGCATCGGTGACCGCGACGTCACGCACCTGCCGCCGAAGGACCGGGACATCGCCATGGTGTTCCAGAACTACGCGCTGTACCCGCACATGTCCGTCGCCGACAACATGGGCTTCGCGCTCAAGATCGCCGGCGTGAACAAGGCGGAGATCCGGACGAAGGTCGAAGAGGCCGCGAAGATCCTCGACCTCACCGAGTACCTGGACCGCAAGCCGAAGGCCCTCTCCGGTGGTCAGCGCCAGCGTGTGGCGATGGGTCGCGCGATCGTGCGTGAGCCGCAGGTGTTCCTCATGGACGAGCCGCTGTCGAACCTCGACGCCAAGCTCCGTGTCTCGACGCGTACGCAGATCGCGTCGCTCCAGCGCCGCCTCGGCATCACCACCGTCTACGTCACCCACGACCAGGTCGAGGCCATGACGATGGGCGACCGTGTGGCGGTCCTCAAGGACGGTCTGCTCCAGCAGGTCGACTCCCCGCGCAACATGTACGACCGCCCGAAGAACCTCTTCGTCGCCGGCTTCATCGGCTCCCCGGCCATGAACCTGGTCGAGGTCCCGATCACCGACGGCGGCGTGAAGTTCGGCAACTCGGTCGTCCCGGTCAGCCGCGAGGCCCTGAAGGCCGCCTCCGACAAGGGCGACCGCACGGTGCACGTCGGCGTCCGCCCCGAGCACTTCGACATCGTCGAGACGAACGGCGAGGCCGCGAAGTCCCTCGCCAAGGACGTCTCGGACGCCCCTGCCGGTCTCGCGGTCTCCGTGAACGTGGTGGAGGAGCTCGGCGCCGACGGCTACGTCTACGGCGCCGCCGAGGTCGGCGGCGAGCACAAGGACCTGGTCGTCCGCGTGAACGGCCGCCAGGTGCCGGAGAAGGGCGCCCAGCTGCACGTCGTGCCGCGCACCGGCGAGATCCACGTGTTCTCGTCCTCCACGGGCGAGCGTCTCTCCGACTGACGGCTCCACAACCGACCACGAGGGCCCCGCACTTCGGTGCGGGGCCCTCGCGCGTCCCTCACCATTGTCGATAAATACCCCGGCAACTCGGGCATTTGGCCCTGCTTCGTCAACACGTATGCAACAAAACCACTTTGCTCGTCCCTCGTCAGAGTGACCAAATGTCGCCAAATCATCACCGAGCGCTACGCTCACTCGCGTGACGCACTCTGCCAACTACACCCAGAAGTCGCGCCGAGCTCGGGGCCGGGGCCCCGCCCGGCGCGCCGCCCGTACGCTCGCCTTCGTCCTGCCGGTGATGCTGGTGCTCTCCGGGACGCTCGCGGTCACCCGAGTCAACTGGTCCGGGAATTCCTCGGAATCGGTTCTCACGGCCTCCTCACAGGACGTCTCCAAGCGCGCCAAGTCACGCGCTCCTCAGGACGTGCTGCGCGACCGCCTCCTCCTCGAACTCCAGGAGGACGACCCCGGCGTTGCACTCACTCACCTCCAGCAGGAGATCGACCGCCGCCCGTCGCTCGCCCGGCACTGCATGGCGATCGCCAAGGCCCTCGGCCGTGCAGCCGTGGAGACCTACGGGCCGGCACGCGCGCAGTCCTTCGCCCGCCCCGTCTGTGACACCTCGTTCGCCTCGGGTGTGGCCGGCTTCCGGGCCTGAGCACCGGACCGGCCCCGAGCCGTGAACCGGTCCCGAGCCACGCTCGACCGCCGAGCCAGTGGCATCCCCGCGGGTCGTGCGCACGTACAGTTCCGGTCATGACGACCGCTGAACCGTCCGCGCACGGCCCGCATCTGTACCCCCACCGCCCCACCCAGGCCGTGGTCCTGGCGGGCGGTCAGGGCTCGCGGCTGCGCCCGTACACCGACGACCGGCCCAAGCCGATGGTGGAGATCCCCGGTACGGGCACGCCGATCATCGGCCATCAGCTGACCTGGCTCGCCGAGGAGGGCGTCACCGACGCCGTCGTCTCCTGCGGCCATCTCGCCGAGGTGCTCCAGGAGTGGCTCGACCAGGCGGACCTGCCGCTGCGCGTCACCACGGTCGTCGAGAAGGAGCCGCTCGGCCGCGGCGGCGGCCTGAAGTTCGCGGCCGCGCACCTGCCCCACCAGGACCAGCCCTGGTACGCCACGAACGGCGACATCTGGACGCGGTTCTCGCTGCGCGAGATGGCCGACTTCCACCATGAGCGGGAGGCGACCGCGACCCTCGCGCTGGCCCGCCCGCGCATCCCGTGGGGCGCCGTGGAGACGGACGCGTTCGGCCACATCACCGACTTCGTCGAGGCGCCGCCGTCCCCGTATCTGATCAACGCGGGCGTGTATGTCTTCTCCGCCGGGTTCGCCTCCCTGCTGCCGGACCTCGGGGACCACGAGCGCGCCACGTTCCCGCGCCTGGCCCGCGCCAAGCGGCTGGCGGGCTTCCAGCTCCCGCAGGGCGCGTACTGGCGGGCGATCGACACGGCGAAGGACCTCACGGAGGCCGCGAAGGAACTCGCCGCACAGGGCCGCTGAGCGCCCCGCTTCTCCTCTTCCCGTACGCCGATGGGGCCCCGCACGTGGATCGTGCGGGGCCCCATCGGCGTACGGGGAGGAAGAGCGCGCTACTCGCCCAGCAGTCCGCCCACCAGGCCCGGCTTCTCGCTGTCCTGGCCGCCGGACGAGGTGCCGCCCGAGCTCGGTGAGCCGCCGGTGCTCGACGGCGGCTGCTGCTGCGGCGCCGACTGCTGGGGCGGGGCCTGGCCCGCGGTGGTGCCCTGGGTGGGCGTCGTCGTCGTGCCGCTCGTGGCGGCGCCCGTGCCCGCGGTCGCTCCGGCGGAGCTGGGGGCCCCGGACGGGCTCGCCGTGGTGCCCTGCGTCGGCGCGTCGGAGGACGAGGCCGACGGGCTCCTGGTGTGCTGGCGCTGCGGGGCGCTGCTGCCGGGCTCCGAGGGGAGCGGGGAGCCGGGCACCTCGTTGCGGGGCGCGTCGCCGGGGCCCGGGGCGGTGACCCGGTCGGCGTCGCGGACGGCGCCGCCGAGTACCGAGCCGATGAGCAGCGTGCCGCCGATGACGAGGGTCGCGACGACGGTGCCGCGGCGCAGGACGTAGTTGCGCAGGTCCCACAGTGCGGCGCGCGGTCCGAGCCGCCGCCAGGCGCCGCCCGCGAGCCGTCCGTCGATGGAGTAGACGGGGGCACCGGCGATGATCAGCGGGGACCAGGCGGCGAGGTAGATGATGTCGGGCGCGTCGTAGGCGGGGAGGGTCTTCCAGCTGACGGTGACGAGCAGCGCCGCGGAGAGCAGCGCGCCGACACCGGCGGCGATCCGCTGCCACAGGCCGAGGACCGTGAGCACGCCGACGATGACCTGGAGGAAGGCGATCACGAGGCCCGCGCCGACGGGGTGCTGGAGCGCCCAGTCGCGGAGCGGTTCGGCGAGGGCCCAGGGGTGCAGCGAGTGCAGCCACTTGACCATCGAGCCGCGCTCTCCGCCGTCGAAGTAGACGGGGTCGCAGAGCTTGCCCATGCCGGCGTAGATGGAGATGAAGCCGAGGAAGACGCGCAGCGGGAGCAGCACGACGCCGAGGTTCATCCGGCGGCCGGGATAGTAGGCGTGCCGGACGGGTCCGTAGCGGCGGGCGGCGGTGCTTTCGCCGTCGGCACCGCCGTCCCTGCCGCCGTCCGGCGAACCGATCCGTACATCGAACTCGTCGTCCCCGTACGGGACTTGCTCGAGCTCGCCGGTCTCTTCGAAGGCGCTGCCGGACTGGCGCATGCGCGGCAGGATCCGCGTGGGGGTGTCCGCCCCGCCCGGCCAGGGGCCGACGGTGGGCGTCTCCTGGGTGGGCTCGCCCGTGGGCGAATCGCGGTAGAGGCCGAGGTCGTCGGCGAAGTCGCGCTCGTCGACGCGCGGGATGACCTGCGTGGCGGTGCCGTCGTCCGGTTCGCCGGAGCGGCGTGCGCCCTGCAGGAGCCCGCTGGTGTCGAGGCCTCCGCCGTTCATGACGACGGGGCGGCGCCTGGCGCCGGGCGTCCCTGCGGCGGTGATGACGGGGATGCGGGTGGTCGCCGCGTCGGCTCCGGCCACGCCCGTGGCGCTCAAGTGCCGTGAGATGCGCGGGAGTTGCGACTGCTGCGCCGTGGGGAGCCGCACGCGGAAACTCGCGTGGTTGACGATGACCTGCGCCGGATCGCACGGAACCTTCACCATGCTCAGCGCGGGACCTTCGTCGAATCCCGACGTGCGGTCACCCGAGGGTGTGCGGGGCGTTCTGGTGTCCACACTCATCTAACCGAGTGATGTGTGTTTAGGACACTGCCTCCGCCCCACCGAAATGTCCGGGCCCCGTCAAGGATCTCGGGACCCGGACAACGGGCGTCGATCAGGCGCGGCGGCGGGCCGCCTCGTACAGCACGACGCCCGCGGCGACGCCGGCGTTCAGCGACTCGGCGCCGCCCGGCATCGGGATCCGGACGCGGTAGTCGCAGGTCTCGCCGACAAGGCGGGACAGGCCCTTGCCCTCGCTGCCGACGACGATGACGACGGGACCGCCGAGGGCCTTCAGGTCGCCCACGGTGTGCTCACCGTCGGCGGCGAGACCGACCACGGCGATGCCCGCCTTCTTGTACTGCTCCAGGGTGCGGGTCAGGTTGGTGGCACGCGCGACCGGCGTGCGCGCCGCGGTGCCGGCGGACGTCTTCCACGCCCCCGCCGTCATCCCGGCCGCGCGCCGCTCGGGCACGACGACGCCGTGACCGCCGAAGGCGGAGACGGAACGGACGACGGCGCCGAGGTTGCGCGGGTCGGTGACCCCGTCGAGCGCGACGATCAGCGGGTCGACGCCCGCGTCGTACGCGGCGGCGGTGAGGTCCTCCGGGAACGCGTAGTCGTACGGCGGGACCTGGAGGACGAGGCCCTGGTGGTTGAGCCCGTTGGTCATGCGGTCGAGCTCGGGGCGCGGGGCCTCCATGAGGTGGATCCCGCCGCGCTCACCGGCGACCTGCAGGGCCTCGCGCACCCGCTCGTCGTTGTCGATGAACTGCTGCACGTACAGCGTCGTGGCGGGCACGCCGCCGCGCAGCGCCTCGACGACCGGGTTGCGGCCGACGACCATCTCGGAGGTCGACTTGCCGCGCGGACCGCCGGTGCGGCTGGTCGGGCGGCCCTGGGCACGCTTGGTCTTGGCGTTGGCGACACGCTGCTTGGCGTGGCCCTTGCGCATCTCGGCGGGCGGCGTGGGGCCCTTGCCCTCGAGGCCGCGGCGCCGATTGCCACCGCTGCCTACCTGCGCGCCCTTCTTGCCGGACATGCGGCGGTTGCTGTTGGCGGCCATGACCTACCTGTCTCTTACGGAGTCTGTGGGTTCTGCGGGTTATCTGCGGGTCATACGGGTGCGTACGTCTATGAAGTGTGCCGCCCGAAGCGCCGGGCGGCACATTTGGCTGCTCGGCCGGGGTCAGCCGAGCGTCCAGCGCGGCCCCGAAGGGCTGTCCTCGATGGTCAGACCGGACTGCTTGAGGCGGTCGCGGATGGCGTCGGCGGTGGCCCAGTCCTTGCGGGCGCGGGCCGCCTCGCGCTGCTCCAGCAGGAGCCGTACGAGGTGGTCGACGACGCCGTGCAGGTCTTCGCCCGAACCGCCGTCCGTGCCGGCCCACTCCTCGTCGAGCGGGTCGAGGCCGAGGACGCCGAGCATGGCGCGCACCTCGGCGAGACGGGCGACGGCGGCTTCCTTGTCGTCGGCGGCGAGGGCGGAGTTCCCCTGCCGCACCGCGGTGTGCACGATGGCGAGCGCCTGCGGAACGCCCAGGTCGTCGTCCATCGCCTCCGCGAAGGCGGGCGGCACCTCGTCCGAGGGCGCGACCGTGCCGCCGGCCAGCTCGCCGACCCGCTGCACGAAGCCCTCGATCCGGGCGAACGCCGACTCGGCCTCGCGCAGCGCGTCCTCGCTGTACTCGATGGTGGAGCGGTAGTGCGGGGTGCCCAGGTAGTAGCGGAGCACGATGGGCCGCCAGTGCTTGACCATCTCGGCGACCAGCACGCTGTTGCCCAGCGACTTCGACATCTTCTCGCCGGACATCGTGACCCAGGAGTTGTGCACCCAGTACGAGGCGAACGCGTCCCCGTACCCCTTGGCCTGCGCGATCTCGTTCTCATGGTGCGGGAAGATCAGATCGATCCCGCCACCGTGGATGTCGAAGGCGCTGCCCAGGTACTTGTGGGCCATCGCCGAGCACTCCAGGTGCCAGCCGGGACGGCCCCGGCCCCACGGCGTCTCCCAGCTGGGCTCGCCGGGCTTGACGGCCTTCCACATGGCGAAGTCACGGGGGTCCCGCTTGCCGGTCTCGCCCTCGCCGGAGGGCTGCAGCAGATTGTCGAGCTCCTGGTTGGACAGCTCCAGGTAGCCGGGGAACGACCGCACGTCGAAGTAGACGTTCCCGTCGGCCTCGTACGCGTGCCCGCGCTCGATGAGCCCGCGCATCATCTCGACCATCTCGGTCACGTGCCCGGTGGCACGCGGCTCGTAGGTCGGGGGCAGGCAACCGAGCGCGGTGTACGCGTCGTTGAACGCCCGCTCGTTCTCGTACCCGATCGACCACCAGGGTCGGTCCTGCTCCCCGGCCTTCTTGATGATCTTGTCGTCGATGTCCGTCACATTGCGCACGAACGTGACGTCGTAGCCGCGGTACGCGAACCAGCGGCGCATGATGTCGAAATTGAGCCCCGACCGGATGTGCCCGATGTGCGGGGCCGCCTGCACCGTGGCGCCACACAGGTAGATCGAGACACAACCCGGAATGAGCGGGGTGAAGTCACGGATCTGCCGGGCGCTGGTGTCGTACAGGCGAATAGTCACCCCTCCAGGGTAGTAGCCCCGGAGGTGTGCCATGGGCCTCCGGCCGTCAGACCCGCCCGACGACCTTGCGGGGACTGACGCGGACCACCACCCGTTCGGCATCCTGCCCCGACGTCGGGTTGAACTCCGCGTACTTCTTGCCCGTGTACTTCAGCGACAGCTCGTCGATGAGTTCCTGGCCGCCGTCCGTGGTGACCTCGGCGATACCGCGGATCTCGGCATACGCGTACGGGTTGTCGGCCGGCTGCACCAGGACCGTCACACGCGGGTCGGCGTACAGGTTCTTCGTCTTGCGGCGGTCGACGGTCGTGGAGAACAGGACGTCGTCACCGTCGCGCTTCGCCCATACCGGGGAGACCTGCGGGCTCCCGTCGGGCTGGATCGTGGCGACAGCGATGAAGACCTTGCTGTCGAGCAGTGCCTTGAGCTCGTCGGACAGCTGGGCTGACATGGCCTCACTCCTTCTCGGGGGACGGTTGGCGCGTACCCGATCCTCCTGGAACGCACCCGAGCGGTCCGGTATTTCGGCGCTCTGTTCGCACGGGTGTCACGAAGCGGGCGAGCCCTGCCGCCACCAGCGGCACCACGGCCAGCCCCGACCACAGGGCGGGCGCGGGGAGCGTGAGCAGCGCACCTGTCGCGGCGCTCCCGCCCAGCACGGCCAGCCCCGACACGGAGGACAGCGCCCCCGTCGCGAGGCCCAGGTGCCGCTCGTCCACCAGGTCGGGGACGAGCCCGCGCGCCGCCGGGACGAGCAGCATCTGGCCGAGCGTGAGCAGCACGACCAGCGCACAGGCGGGCAGCAGCGCGTGCGGGGTGTGGCGCGGGACGTACGGGACCGTGGCGGCGACCGTCCCGAACCCCGCCGCCACCAGCAGCAGTCCCCCGGTCAGCGCGGCCCGCGGCGCGATCCGGGCCGCCGACCAGCGGGTGACGGGCAGCTGGGCGCCGACGACGAGCAGCGAGGACAGCGCGAAGAGGAGGCCCACCGCGTCCTGCGAGCCGGTGGCGCGGGTGATCTCGACGGGCAGCGCGAGATAGAGCTGGTTGTAGGCGATGAGGTAGCCGCTGTACGCGAGGCAGAGCGCGAGGAAGCGGGGGTTCGCGAAGACGGCGCGGCCGCCCTTGACGCGGCGCGTGCCCGGGGCGCGCTCGCGGCGCGGCATGAGGCGCGCGTGCCCGGCGAACACCCCCACGAAGACGAGCGCGCCCGCCAGGCACGCGGCCCGGAACCCGGCGTACAGCAGCGCGGTGCCGAGCAGCGGCCCGAGGAACGCGCCGGCCTGCCCCGCCGCCGAGAAGACGCCGAGCACCTGGGCGCGCGGGACGCCGGTGGCGCGCTCGTGGTGGACGGCCTCCCGGGCCGCCTCCGACTCGACGGCGGGCGAGAACAGCGCGGCGGCGAACCCGACGAGCACGACCGCGGCGACGACGGTGACCGTGCTGCCCGCGAAGGCGAGCCACACGAACCCGGCGATCCGCAGCAGACACCCGGCCAGCACGACCGGCCGCGGCCCGAACCGGTCGGTGAGCGCGCCCCCGACCACGAAAAGTCCCTGCTGACTAAACGTACGCAGCCCGAGCACAAGCCCCACCGCCCAGCCCGCGAGCCCGATGGTGTCGGCGAGGTGGGTGGCGAGATAGGGCAGCACGGCAAAGAAGCCGATGTTGAAGGCGAGCTGGGTGAGGGTGAGGAGCCGAAGGTAGGGCGGGAGATCCCGGATCACGCTCCGCCGACGAATCGGCACATCCACGCCCCGGCGGCGGGTAAGCCAGATCAAGCCCCTGCGGCGATTGAGCAGCGGGGTCCGGGGCGGAGCCCCGCGGCCGGTCACCGTCGCCGCCCGAGGCCACCGCCGGACGCCAGCACCACGATCGCCCCCACCCCGGCCAACCCCACCGCAGGCGCCAACACCGACCACGGCGCCCGCTCCGCATACGGCAGGTTCTCCATCAGCAACCGCCCCCACTCGGGCGTGGGCGGCTGCGTACCGAGCCCAAGAAAGCCCAGGGAGGCGAGCGCCAAGGTCGTCGGCGCGAGACGCAACAGCGCATGCCGCCCCACCGTCGGCACCACCGCGCTCAACACGTGCCACCGCAACACCTGCCACCGCCCCGCGCCGGAGGCCACCGCGGCCTCGACGTACCCGGCCCCCCGCTCCGCCTCGGCGACGGCCGCCGTGTGCGCGGCGAGCGGCGCCCACCCGACCGCGGCGACGGCGACCGCCGCCCCCGCGACGCCCGCCCCGAACATCCCGGTGACAAGCAGCCCCGCCAGGATCGCGGGCATCGCGTTGGCGACCTCCGTGAGCCCCGCGGTCCACCGCATGAGCCCCAGGCCGACGCCCACCACGAAGCACACGGCGCAGACGGCCGCCGCCACGGCGAGCGTGCGCAGCGCCCCGTGGCCGAGCCGGGCGAGGACGTCGCGGCCGAGCGCGTCGGTACCGAAGGGGTGCGCGCCGGAAGGACCCGACAGCCTGGCGGCCAGATCGACCTGGAGCGGATCGCGGGTCAGCCCCCACACGATGACGGCGAGCAGCACGGCGGCCAGCGCCCCGGCGGCGTACAGCCGACCGCGCCCGCCCCCGGGCACCCGCGCGAGCCCCGGGAGCGCGCCCGCTTCGAGCGCGGGGCCGAGCAGCCGGCGCCGCACGAGCCCGACGAGCACCGCGGCCACCACGCCCAGCGCGAGCAGCACCAGCAA
>NZ_JAOZYC010000213.1:0-25562 GCF_035798155.1 Streptomyces endophyticus
AAGAACTTCACGCCTGTTGGCACGGCGATGAGGAACGTCATGAAGGAGAAGAACGGTAGCAACACACCGCCGGTGACATACATGTGGTGCGCCCACACGGTCACGGAGAGACCGGCGATCGCGATCGTCGCACCGATGAGGCCGGAGTAGCCGAACATCGGCTTGCGCGAGAAGACCGGGATCACTTCGGAAATAATTCCGAAGAATGGTAGCGCGATGATGTACACCTCTGGGTGTCCGAAGAACCAGAAGAGGTGTTGCCACAGCAATGCGCCGCCATTACTGGCGTCGAATACATGGGCACCGAACTTGCGGTCCGCCTCCAGGGCGAACAGCGCGGCGGCCAGGACCGGGAACGCCAGCAGGACCAGCACACCGGTCAGCAGCACGTTCCACACGAAGATCGGCATGCGGAACATCGTCATGCCGGGAGCGCGCATGCAGATGATCGTGGTGATGAAGTTGACCGAGCCGAGGATCGTGCCGAAGCCGGAGAAGGCCAGGCCCATGATCCACATGTCGGCGCCGATGCCCGGCGAGCGGACCGCGTCCGACAGCGGGCTGTAGGCGAACCAGCCGAAGTCGGCAGCGCCCTGCGGGGTGAGGAAGCCGGCCACCGCGATCAGCGAGCCGAACAGGTACAGCCAGTAGGCGAACATGTTCAGCCGCGGGAACGCGACGTCGGGGGCACCGATCTGGAGCGGCATGATCCAGTTCGCGAAGCCCGAGAACAGCGGCGTCGCGAACATCAGCAGCATGATCGTGCCGTGCATCGTGAACGCCTGGTTGAACTGTTCGTTCGACATGATCTGCGTACCGGGACGGGCCAGTTCGGCGCGCATGAAGAGCGCCATGACTCCGCCGATGCAGAAGAACGCGAACGACGTGACCAGATACAGCGTGCCGATGGTCTTGTGGTCAGTGGTGGTGAGCCACTTGATCACCGTCGCGCCGGGGCTCTTGGGCCGGGCCGGCAGCTCGTTCTCGTACGAGTCGCTTGCTGCCGCGGCACCCTGGGGTTCGTTGAGGATGCTCACAGGTTCTTCGTCTCCCGGTCCTTCTCGTGGTCCGTCTGGGCGATGCCAGCCGGGACGTAACCGGTCTGCCCCTTCTTGGCGAGGTCCTTGAGGTGCTGCTGGTAACGCTCAGGAGAGACGACCTTCACGTTGAACAGCATCCTGGAGTGGTCGACGCCGCAGAGCTCGGCGCACTTGCCCAGGAAGGTCCCCTCCTTGTTGGGGGTCACCTCGAAGGAGTTGGTGTGGCCCGGAATGACGTCCTGCTTCATCAGGAACGGCACCACCCAGAAGGAGTGGATGACGTCACGCGAAGTCAGAACGAAGCGGACCTTCTCGCCCTTGGGGAGCCAGAGGGTCGGGCCGGGGTTGTTGGTCTGCGGGTTCCGCTCGCCAGGAGTACCGACCTCATAGACACCACCGGCGTTCGCCGGGAAGTCCTCCTTGAAGCGCTTCGGAATCGCCGAGAGCTCCTTGGAGGTCTTGGCGTCACCGTCGACACCCGGCACGTTCTCGACGTAGTTGAAGCCCCAGCTCCACTGGTAGCCGACCACGTTGACGGTGTGCGCGGGCTTGTCTTCGAGCTTCAGAAGCTTCGACTCGTCGCGCGCGGTGAAGTAGAAGAGGACCGACACGATGATCAGAGGAACAACCGTGTACAGCGCCTCGAGCGGCATGTTGTACCGCGTCTGAGTTGGAACCTCGATCTTGGTGCGGCTGCGCCGGTGGAAGATGACACTCCACAGGATCAGCCCCCACACCAGCACGCCCGTGGCGAGCGCTGCCGCCCACGAGCCCTGCCAGAGGGAGAGGATCCTAGGGGCCTCCTCCGTCACCGGGGTGGGCATACCAAGGCGAGGGAAGTCCTTGTATGTGCAACCGGTAGCGGTTACCAGGATCAGGCCCGCAGTCAGCACCTGCGGCAGCTTCCGCCGCATCGGGCGCCGCGACGAGCGGTCGGAGCCGTTGGGACTCACGTAGCGCCTTCCCGAGAGTCTCGCCCGCGCTCTTTGGTTGGCTACGGCCGCCATCTCGCTGGTCGCTCGCCGCCCTGGCACACGGGCAGGGGTTTGGATGTTTATGCGGAGCAAACCCTACTGGACGCTATTTGGGGTCGCGCGGGGAGGGTGCCTAACGCGCCGCGGGTCACTCCGAAGGGTGGGATCGGGTCGCGTTTGAGGGTTTCTGACGGGGGGTCGGGGGTGGGGGTCGCCCCGGGCGGGCGGGGTTCGGCCGGGCCGCGAGTGGCGGGTCCCGTGACTGGGGTGCGCCCCGCGGCGGAGCCGCTGATGCCGCGGTCCCGCGCCCCTGAGGGAGGCGGGGCTTGGTCCACCCGGCTGGTGGCGCAGTTTCGCGTCCCTGGGGAGGGCTCCTCCTCGCCCACCCTTAACGTTGCGGCGTGTCGTACTTCGATGTGGCCTCGTCCGCTCCTCTCCATCCCGTCGCCCGGCAGGCGTTGCAGGCCTCGCTCGACGAGGGGTGGGCCGATCCGTCCCGTTTGTACCGGGAAGGGCGACGGGCGCGGCTGTTGCTCGACGCCGCGCGGGAGGCGGCCGCCGAGGCCGTGGGCTGTCGGCCCGACGAGCTGGTGTTCACGTCGTCCGGGACGCGTGCCGTGCACGACGGGGTCGCCGGGGTGCTCGCCGGGCGGCGGCGCGCCGGGAAGCACCTGGTCGTGTCAGCCGTCGAACACTCTTCCGTGCTCCATTCGGCGGCGGCGCACGAGGACCTCGGCGGGTCGGTGACGCAGGTCGGGGTGGGGCGCGAAGGAGCCGTCTCCGTCGAGGCGTTCCGTGCCGCGCTCCGGGAGGACACCGCGCTCGCCTGCCTGCAGTCCGCCAACCACGAAGTGGGGACCGAGCAGCCCGTCGCCGAAGCGGCCGAGGCGTGCCGGGCCGCCGGGGTGCCGTTGTTCGTGGACGCGGCGCAGTCGTTGGCCTGGGGGCCGGTGGCGGGCGGCTGGTCGGTGCTCGCCGCGAGCGCCCATAAATGGGGTGGCCCGGCCGGGGTCGGCCTGCTCGCCGTGCGGAAGGGGACGAGGTTCTCCCCTCAAGGACCCGCCGACGAGCGGGAGTCGGGACGGGCCGCCGGATTCGAGAACATTCCGGGCATGGTGGCCGCGGCCGCGTCGCTCCGGGCCGTGCGGGCGGAGGCCGTCGAGGAGGCGGCGCGGCTCAGGGAGTTGACGGAGCTGATCCGGACCCGGGTGCCGGAGCTGCTGACGGACGTGGAGGTCGTGGGCGATCCGGTGCGACGGCTGCCCCACCTGGTGACGTTCTCCTGTCTGTACGTCGACGGGGAGAGCCTGCTGCACGGGCTCGACCGTGCCGGTTTCTCCGTGTCGTCCGGGTCGTCCTGTACGAGCAGCACGCTGACGCCCAGCCATGTGCTGCGCGCGATGGGCGTGGTGAGCGAGGGGAACGTACGGGTGTCGCTGCCGCCGGGCACGGGGGCCGCCGAGGTCGAGCGGTTCCTGGAGGTGCTGCCGGGCGTGGTGGGCGAGGTACGGGAGAAGCTGGGCGCGCCGGTCGCCGGGGCGGAGGGCACGGCCGAGGCGGTGACGGTGGACGCGCTGGGCATGACCTGCCCGCAGCCGGTGATCGAACTCGGCCGGGCGATCGGGCGGGTGCGGGTCGGCGGCACGGTCACCGTCCTCGCCGACGACGAAGTGGCCGCGGTCGACATCCCGGCGTGGTGCTACACGCAGGGCCACGAATACGTGGGAGCAGAACCACGCCCCGATGGGGGTAACACATACGTGGTGCGCAGGGGAATGTGACCCAGGGGCGCGGGGCTGTGTCGATTTGCGGCTCCGCCGCGTGGGCGCAAACGCAACCACGGAAAACCCGCAGCCGCGCTGCCCAGCCCAAGAGCAGCAACGGCCGCGGTCTGCACCGAGGCATCACCCCAGGTGCGCCTCCACCTCCCCAGCGGCAGCGTCCCCGTACTGCTTGCGGAACCGGTCCATGAACGGCGCGCGCCGCAGCTCGTACTCCTGCGTGCCGAGCGTCTCGATGACCAGCGTCGCGAGCATGCACCCGATCTGCGCCGCACGCTCGTGCGAGACGCCCCAGGCGAGACCGGACAGGAAGCCCGCGCGGAACGCGTCACCGACACCCGTCGGGTCGATCTTGGCCTCCTCCTCCGGGACGCCGACCTCGAGCGGGTCCTCGCCGGACTTCTCGATGCGCACACCGCGCGCGCCGAGCGTGGTGACGCGGTGGCCGACCTTGCCGAGGATCTCGGCGTCGGTCCAGCCGGTCTTGGACTCGATGAGCCCCTTCTCGTACTCGTTGGAGAAGAGGTACGTGGCGCCTTCGAGGAGCGTCCGGATCTCCTCGCCGTCCATGCGCGCGATCTGCTGCGAGAAGTCGGCGGCGAACGGGATCGACCGGCTTCGGCACTCCTCCGTGTGACGGAGCATCGCCTCCGGGTCGTCCGCGCCGATGAGGACGAGGTCGAGGCCGTCGACGCGGTCGGCGACGGTCTTCAGCTCGATGAGCCGGGCCTCACTCATGGCTCCCGTGTAGAAGGAGCCGATCTGGTTGTGGTCGGCGTCCGTGGTGCACACGAAGCGGGCCGTCTGCAGGGTTTCGGAGATCCGGACGGACTCTGTGTCCACGCCATGGCGCTCCAGCCACGCGCGGTAGTCCTCGAAGTCCGATCCCGCGGCGCCCACCAGGATCGGGCTCGTGCCGAGCTGTCCCATACCGAAGGCGATGTTGGGACCGACGCCTCCACGGCGTACGTCGAGGGCGTCGACGAGGAAGGAGAGGGAGACCGTGTGCAGCTGGTCCGCGACGAGCTGGTCGGCGAAACGGCCGGGGAAGGTCATCAGGTGGTCAGTGGCGATGGAGCCGGTGACTGCGATTCGCACGGCGTGAGCACGCTTCCTGAATAAGGGGAGGAGTTGACGCTTCACGCTACCCGCTCGGAGCGCGCGGGCTGAAGTATGCGAAATGCCTGATAGCGGCCCTTTCCTCAGATGTCACCTCAGGGCTACCGTGCCGTCATGACCTACGACGTGTCAGGCATGGTCCAGGACGATCTCGCGGCGCTGCGCGGCGACTGCGTCCGAATGCTCCCGCACTGGGTGACACCGCCGGCGCCGTGGGAGGTCGAGCGGGCCGGCGCCGCCCCCGGGCCCGCCGGGATCCACGGGGTCGTCGTGCCCGAGTCGTCCGCGCGGCTGATCGACTCCATGGCCGGTTTCGGCGACTGACGGCTTCCGGAAGGGAACCGCACGTCCGCTCGCCCCGTCCCACCGGTGTCCCCGGTGCGAAGGAGCGATGCGGTGAGCGGCGAAGAGCGGACGCGGGATCGGCTCCGGCGACGGCGCACGGCGGCTGTCGTGTCGGTCGCGGCGGCCGTCCTGCTGGCCGGTGGCGGCGGCGCGTATCTGGCGACGAACGCGATGAGCGGATCGGACGACGAGGGGGCGGCCCGGCCCGGTGGCACCGGTTCGGGCACTCCCCCGCCGCTCGCCCTGGACGGCTACTCGGACACCTCCCCCTCCTCCGGCTCGGCGCCGCCCGGCATCGCGCCCGGCGAGCCCGACCCGAACGGCACGCGCTACAAGGCGACCGGCGATCTCCCGGCGGGCCCCGGCAAGGCGCCCGTGTACCGGGCTCGCGGCGAGGTGACCGCCGCCGAGGCCGGCGCGGTCGCCGAGGCCCTCGACGTACAGGGGAGGCCCGTGCGGTCCGGTGACGCATGGAAGGTGGGTCCCGCGAAGGACGGTTCGGGACCCTCGTTGCAGGTGAGCCGGGCGGCGCCGGGGACCTGGACGTACTCCAGGTACGCGCCGTCCACCGGCGGCAAGTGCGGCGGCGGGACGAAGTGCGCGGACCCGACGGGCGGGGGCAGCGCCAAGGACGCGGTGAGCGAGGCCGCCGCGAAGCGGGCCGCCGCACCGGTCCTGAAGGCCCTCGGCCAGGACGACGCCAAGCTGGATGCCGGGCAACTCATGGGCGCCACCCGCGTGGTGAACGCCGACCCGGCGATCGGCGGGCTGCCCACGTACGGCTGGTCGACCGGGATCCAGGTCGGTTCCGACGGTCAAGTGGTGGGAGGCAGTGGCCAGTTGAAGGCGCCGGACAAGGGTGCCACGTATCCGACGGTGGGGGCGCGCGAGGCCCTTGAGCGGATGAACGGGGCGGCGTCCGGGGGCCGGGTGTCCGTCGGCGGGTGCGCGAGCGCGGTGCCGCTCGGCGAGGACGAGGGCAAGGACAAGGACGAGGGCAAGGACCCGGGCAAGACCGCGGACTGCGCTTCCGCGCCGCCCGAGCCGTCGACGGTCGCCGTCACCGGGGCGACGTTCGGGCTCGCGGCGCACACCGTCGCGGGGCGGCAGGCGCTGGTGCCGTCGTGGCTGTTCGAGGTGCGGCCCAGCGGGGCGGACGCCGCGTTCACGGTGACGTATCCGGCGGTGGAGCCCAAGTACCTCGCGGCGCCGAAGAGTTCACAGCCGGACCCGAGGCCCTCCGATCCCTCGGACAAGGCGGGCGGCGACACCCGCACCGTGCACGTCCAGGGCTACAGCGCCAAGGGCAGGACCCTGACCCTGCACTTCACGGGCGGCGTGTGCGCGAAGTACGCGGCGTCGGCGGACGAGTCCGGGGGCCGGGTGAGCGTGAAGGTCACCGAGACGCAGAAGAAGGGCACCGTCTGCGTCGAGCTGGCGAAGTTCTATACGTTGCCGGTGACGCTGGACGAGCCGCTGGGTGAGCGGAAGGTGGTGGCGGCCGACGGGGCCGCCGTGCCGTACGCGCAGAAGAACGCGCCCGGCGGGGTCGAGCCCGCGCCGCGCGACTGAGTGGCCGGAGCATGCCGAAGGGGCGGCCCCAGCGGGGCCGCCCCTTCGCGCTCTACAGCTGTACGACTTAGCTGAACGAGTCGCCGCAGGCGCAGGAACCCGTCGCATTCGGGTTGTCGATCGTGAAGCCCTGCTTCTCGATGGTGTCGACGAAGTCGATGGAGGCGCCGCCCAGGTACGGGGCCGACATGCGGTCGGTGACGACCTTCACTCCGCCGAAGTCCTTGACTACGTCGCCGTCGAGCGAGCGCTCGTCGAAGAAGAGCTGGTACCGCAGGCCGGAGCAGCCGCCGGGCTGAACAGCCACGCGCAGGGCCAGGTCGTCACGGCCTTCCTGGTCGAGCAGGGCCTTGACCTTGGCGGCGGCTTCGTCGCTGAGCTGGATGCCGTCGCTGACGGTGGTGGTCTCGTCCGATACGGACATCTACATCTCTCCCGGGTTGTTCGGAGACTGCTTGCCGACCATTGCAACCGGCAAAGGCCCGGATCCATTCCGGGATCCGCACTTCTTCTCTTCATGCTCGCACACCGTGCGCGGACGGGGCACGGTGCAGGTGCGGCGGATTGCGTCACATCGACGACATTGCCATCGTCAAACTGACGTGAAGCACGTATGATAGATAACGTCAAATCGACGAAAAGTCGAGCAGAGCGAAGAAAGGGTGCGTGACGTGACCACGGCCCAGTCCCCCCAGGCCCCCGTTGACCTGGACGTTTCTCCCACGCCTCTGGCGCTCCTGCTGCTCGGCCGCGAGGCCGACCCCAAGAGCGAGCGCGGCGTGGAGTGCCCCGGCGACCTGCCCTCGCCGTCCGACCCGGACCTGGTGGAGCGGGCGCGCGCGGCCAAGGAAAAGCTCGGAGACAAGGTGTTCGTGCTCGGACACCACTACCAGCGCGACGAGGTCATCCAGTTCGCCGACGTCACCGGGGACTCCTTCAAGCTGGCGCGGGACGCGGCGGCCCGGCCCGAGGCCGAGTACATCGTGTTCTGCGGTGTGCACTTCATGGCCGAGTCGGCCGACATCCTGACCGGGGACGACCAGAAGGTGGTCCTGCCGGACCTCGCCGCCGGCTGCTCGATGGCCGACATGGCGACGGCCGAGCAGGTCGCCGAGTGCTGGGACGCGCTGACCGAGGCGGGCATCGCCGAGTCCGTGGTCCCCGTCTCGTACATGAACTCCTCGGCGGACATCAAGGCGTTCACGGGCAAGCACGGCGGCACGATCTGTACGTCCAGCAATGCCGAGCGGGCGTTGAACTGGGCGTTCGAGCAGGGCGAGAAGGTGCTCTTCCTGCCCGACCAGCACCTCGGGCGGAACACCGCCGTCCGCGACCTCGGCATGTCGCTCGACGACTGCGTCGTCTACAACCCGCACAAGCCGAACGGCGGCCTGAGCGTCGAGGAGCTGCGGGCCGCGAAGATGATCCTGTGGCGCGGGCACTGCTCCGTGCACGGGCGCTTCTCGCTGGAGTCGGTGGAGGACGTGCGGGCGCGCATACCCGGGGTGAACGTCCTCGTGCACCCGGAGTGCAAGAACGAGGTCGTGGCCGCGGCGGACTACGTCGGCTCGACCGAGTACATCATCAAGGCGCTGGAAGCGGCGCCCGCCGGGTCGAAGTGGGCCATCGGCACGGAGCTGAACCTCGTACGCCGTCTCGCAAACCGGTTCGCCTCCGAGGGCAAGGAGATCGTCTTCCTCGACAAGACGGTCTGCTTCTGCTCGACCATGAACCGGATCGACCTGCCGCACCTGGTCTGGACGCTGGAGTCCTTGGCGGACGGCCAACTGGTCAACCGGATCGAGGTCGACCGCGAAACCGAACAGTTCGCGAAGCTCGCCCTCGAGCGGATGCTGGCGCTGCCGTAGCACTTTTAAGCCCCGCTCTGGGACGAGAGCCAGCGGGGTCCGGGGCAGAGCCCCGAAACCGGAGGCGGGGCGAGCGCCTGATGAAGCGCTCGCCCCGCACCGGGGTGCCGCCTTGCCCACCCTGCCGCCCAAGGCGGCAGATTGCCCAAGGCGGGGCGGCGACAGCCGTTACGCGTTGGCCGGCTCCGGGTCGGGGGCCGGGGACTGGGGCGGGACGCCGGAGTCGCCGCCCCGCTTCGCGGAGCGCTTGGCCGCCCGCCGCTCCTTGCGGAGCTCCAGCATCGCGTAGAGCGTCGGCACGAGAAGCAACGTCAGCAGCGTCGACGAGATCAGACCGCCGATCACGACCACCGCGAGCGGCTGGGCGATGAAGCCGCCCTCGCCGGTGACGCCGAGCGCCATCGGGAGCAGGGCGAAGATCGTCGCCAGGGCCGTCATCAGGATCGGGCGCAGCCGGTGCCTGCCGCCCTCGACGACCGCCTCCACCACGCCCAGGCCCTGGGCCCGGTACTGGTTGATCAGGTCGATCAGGACGATCGCGTTGGTGACCACGATGCCGATGAGCATCAGCATGCCGATCATCGCCGGGACGCCCATGGCCGTGCCGGTGGCGACCAGCAGGCCGATCGCGCCCGTGGCCGCGAACGGGATCGAGACCAGCAGGATCAGCGGCTGGGCCAGCGAACGGAACGTCGCCACCAGGAGCATGAAGACGATCGCGATCGCCGCGAGCATCGCCAGGCCCAGGTTCTTGAACGCGTCGTCCTGGTCCTCGCTGACGCCGCCGATGCTCGCCGTGGCGCCCTTCGGCAGGTCCAGCTTGTTGATCTTCGTCTGCAGGTCGGTGCTGACCGCGCCCGTGTTGTCGCCGTCCGGCTTCGCCGTGATCGTCGCCGCGCGGGCGCCGTCGATCCGGGTCATCGAGACGGGGCTGTCGACGGTCCTCACCGTGGCGATGTCGCCGAGCGTGACACCGCCGGGCCCCATCGGCAGCTTCTTCAGCTCGGCCATCGTGGTGGCCGGCTTCGCCGACTTCACGACGATGTCGCGCTCGGTGTCGTCGATCGTCGCCTTGCCGCTGGTGGTGCCGCGCACGGCCTGGGTGACGGCGGCGCCGAGCGTCGTGTCGTTGAACCCGGCGGCGGCCGCCTTGGAGTTGGCCTTCACCGAGATCCGCGGCACCGACTGCGACAGGTCGCTGGAGACGTCGGTGACGTCGTCGAGCGAGGAGACCGCGTCCTGGACCTGGCCGGAGGCCTTCTCCAGTACGTCGCCGTCGGCGGCCTTCACGACCACGGACAGGTCCTGGCTGCCGAAGCCGTCACCGGCCGCGAGCGTCGTCGTACCCACGCCGGAGAGCTGCCCGAGCTCGCGCTCGATGCGCTTCTGCGTGGCCTCGTACGTCGAACTGTCCTTCAGCTTCACCTGGTACGACGCCTGGTTGGTGTCGGTGCCGCCGCCGAAGGCGGCCATGAAGCCGGAGGAGCCGATGGTGACCTGGTAGTCCTCGATCTCGTCGATGCCCGAGAGCATCTTCTCGATCTTCTTCGCGGAGGCGTCGGTCGCCGACAGGCTGGTGCCGGGCTGCAACTCCTGCTTGATGGAGAGGACTTCCTGGTCGCCCTGGTCGAAGAAGTTCGTCTTGAGCATCGGCGCCATGCCGAACGTGCCGACGAGCACGACCACCGCGATCAACAGGCTGGTGAACCGGCGACGCGTCGCGAAGCGCAGCACGGGAACGTAGATCCGCTGCAGCCAGGAGCGCGCCTCCTTCTCCTCGGCCAGCCGCCGGGCCTCCTCCGGGTCGACGCCGCGGGCCGCCTTGGGCGGGCGCAGGAACCAGTAGGAGAGGACCGGCACGACCGTCAACGACACGAGCAGGGACGCGAGGAGCGCCGCCGTCACCGTGATGGAGAACGAGCCGAACAGCTCGCCCACCATGCCGCCGACCAGGCCGATGGGGAGGAAGACCGCAACGGTCGTGAGGGTCGAGGAGGTCACCGCGCCCGCGACCTCGCGGACCGCCTTGAGGATCGCCTCGTGGCGTTCCTCGCCGTAGCCGAGATGGCGCTTGATGTTCTCCAGGACGACGATCGAGTCGTCGACGACTCGGCCGATCGCGATGGTCAGCGCGCCGAGCGTGAGCATGTTGAGCGACAGGTCGCCGGTCCACAGGACGATCAGTGCGAGGACCACGGACAGCGGGATGGAGACCGCCGTCACGAGCGTGGAGCGCAGCGACGCCAGGAAGATCAGGATGATGACGACCGCGAAGAGCAGGCCGAGCGCGCCCTCCGTGGTCAGGCCCGAGATCGACTTCGAGACGGCCGGGCCCTGGTCGCTGACGACGGTGACATCGGCGCCGGAGCCGAGGTCGTCACGGAGCTGCGGCAGCTTGTCCTTGACCGCCTTGGAGATGGCGACCGCGGAGCCGTCCTGGTCCATGGTGACCGCGAGGGACAAGCTGGGCTCGCCGTCGGTGCGGGTGATCGAGTCGGCCGTGGACGGCTGCTGCTTCACCGTGGCGAGATCACCGAGGCGTACGGGCTTCTTGACGCCCTCGCCGGTGACCATCAGGTCCTGGATCTGCTTCAGGGACGTGAAGCCGCCGCCGACCTGGACCGTGCGGTTCTTGCCCGCCTCGTCGAGCGAGCCCGCGGGCAGGGTGGCGCCGCCGGCCTTCAGGGACTCGGCGAGGGCCTGGGGGTTCACCCCGGCCGCGGCCATCTTCCGGTCGCTGGGCGTGATGTCGACCTGGAGGTCGCGGACGCCGTCGACGGTGACCTGGGAGACGCCGTCGATGTCCTTCAGCGTCGGCACGACGGACTTGTCGAGCTGGTCGGCGAGCGCCTGCTGGTCCTTGTCGGAGGTGACGGCGAGGACGACGGTCGGGATGTCGTCGGTCGAGCCGGCGACGACCTGCGGGTCGACGTCCTCGGGCAGCTGGGCGCGGGCCCGGTTGACCGCCTGCTGGACGTCGGCGACGAGCTGCTTGCTGCCGTCCGTGCCGTAGTCGAACTGGGCCATCACCAGGGCGTTGCCCTCGCTGGCCGTGGAGGTGACGCCGGTGATTCCGTCGACCGCGTCGATGGAGTTCTCAAGAGGCTCGACGACCTGCTTCTCCACCACGTCCGGGGACGCGCCCTGGTAGGGGGCGATGACGGAGACCATGGGCAGTTCGATCGAGGGCAGCAGCTGCTGCTTGAGTTGAGGGATCGCGATCGCGCCGAAGACGATCGCGATGATCGAAATCAGCCCGATGAGGGCGCGTTGGGCAAGGCTGAATCTCGACAGCCAGGACATGGATCGGGTCTCCGTGGGACGTGAGCGGAAGATGAGGGCCGGGCCATGACAACCGGTGTGGTGCCAGGCTCGGGCCGACAGGCCCGAGGGGCCCACGGTCTACCTTCGGTCATGCGTGCGACCCGATTCGTCGCTCCCAGGTCCCGTTCTTGTCCGCGGCCTACTGCGCCCGGAGTACGCGGCCCGTAAGGGTCACTCCACCCGTGGACGGACCAGGCCCGATTCGTACGCGATGACGACGAGTTGGGCACGGTCGCGGGCGCCCAGCTTGGCCATGGCGCGATTGACGTGGGTCTTCACGGTGAGCGGGCTGACCTCAAGGCGCTCGGCGATCTCGTCGTTGGAGTGGCCGCCCGCGACCTGGACGAGGACCTCGCGCTCGCGCCCGGTGAGCGCGGCGAGCCGCTCGGCGCGGCCGTCCGTGAGGCGCTCCCCCTCCTCGTAACCGTCCCCCTGCGCGAGGAACTTGGCGATCAGCCCTTTGGTCGCGACGGGCGAGAGCAGGGCGTCGCCCGCGGCCGCGATCCGTACGGCGCCGAGCAGCTCGTCGGGCTCCGCGCCCTTGCCGAGGAAGCCGGAGGCACCGGCCCGCAGCGACTGCACCACGTACTCGTCGACCTCGAACGTCGTCAGCATCACCACGTGTACGTGGCAGAGCTCCGGGTCCGCGGTGATCTCGCGGGTGGCGGCGAGGCCGTCGGTGCCGGGCATCCGGATGTCCATGAGCACGACGTCGGGGCGCTCGGAGCGCGCGAGCCGGACGGCCTCGGCGCCGTCGGAGGCCTCCCCCACCACCTCCATGTCGGGTTCGGAGTCGACGAGCACACGGAAGGCGCTGCGCAGCAGAGCCTGGTCGTCGGCCAGCAGGACCCTGATCGTTGCGCTGGTCATATGGTGGCGTCCTCGGAGGTGTTGGCGCCTTCGGCGGGGTCGGTGCCGCTGGTGCGGGCCTTGGTCGGAAGGATCGCATGGACGCGGAAACCGCCGCCGTAGCGCGGTCCCGCGGTGAGGGCGCCGCCGAGCGCGGTGACGCGTTCGCGCATGCCGAGGAGGCCGTGGCCGCCGTTCGCCTCGGGTTCCTCGGGGTCGCGGGGGTGGTCGCCGTACGCGGCCGTGGCGCCGGGGCCGTTGTCGAGGACTGTGATCTCCACGTTCGGTCCCACGCGCACGACGCTGACCTCGGCCCTGGCGTCGGAGCCCGCGTGCTTCTGTACGTTCGTCAGCGCTTCCTGCACGACGCGGAAGGCGGCGAGGTCGACGGCGGCGGGCAGGGCGGGGGCGTCCTTCACGCGGGCCACCTCCACGGGCAGGCCCGCGTGCCGGAAGGTGTCGACGAGGTCGTCGAGCCGTTCGAGTCCCGGGGCCGGCTCGGTGGGCGCCTCCGGATCCCCGGTCTGCCTCAACAGGCCGACCGTGGCGCGGAGTTCATTGAGCGCGGAGCGGCTGGCCTCGCGGACGTGGCCGAGGGCCTCCTTGGCCTGGTCGGGCCGCCGGTCCATGACGTGCGCGGCGACGCCGGCCTGCACGTTGACGAGCGCGATGTGGTGGGCGACGACGTCGTGCAGATCGCGGGCGATCCGCAGCCGTTCCTCGGCGACGCGGCGCCGTGCCTCCTCCTCGCGGGTGCGTTCGGCGCGTTCGGCGCGCTCCCTGATCGCGGTGACGAAGGCGCGGCGGGAGCGGACCGCGTCGCCCGCGGCCGCGGCCATGCCGGTCCACGCGAAGATGGCGAGGTTCTCCTGGGAGTACCAGGGCAGCGGGCCCGCGAACATGGCGACACCGGTCAGCACCGCCATCGAGGCGAGGCCGACGCGCCAGGTGGTGGGGCGGTCCGTGGTGGCAGCGACCGTGAAGAGGGCGACGACCGCGGACATCACGACGGGGGCGCGGGGGTCGCCGGTGACCAGTTCGACGACGGAGACGGCGGAGGTCGCCGCGAGTACGCAGAGGGGCGCGCGGCGGCGGAACACGAGGGCGGCGGCGCCGAGCAGCATCAGGACGAGACTGAGCACGTTCGGGGTTCTGGCGCCCCAGGCGTACGTTCCCTCCGGGCCGTGCGGGTCGACGAAGGAGCCGGCGACCATGCAGAGGAGGACGCCGAGCGCGAGGGTGGCGTCCAGGGCCAGCGGATGCGTCCTGGCCCACCGTACGAAGCGGTTCACCGGGTTTACGGTAGCGCGCCCGCAGCCGCCGCCTCCGGGGAGCCGCTACCCCGGGATCAGGCCGTCGTCGCTGAGCATGTCGCGGACCTCCGCCAAGGTGGCATCCGCCGCCGGCAGGATCAGCTCCGACGGCTCCAGGGCGTCGTCCGGCAGCGGAGCGCCCAGGCGGCGGACCGCGTCCAGGAGAGCGGCGAGCGTGCGGCGGAAACCCGCCTCGTCGCCGCTCTCCATCTCCGCGAGGAGTTCGTCGTCGAGCTTGTTGAGTTCGGTGAAGTGGTCGTCCGCCAACTCCACCTGGCCCTCCCCCATGATCCGGACGATCATGTCGGCCTCCTCAAGGCACTACTGCTTGTCGAAGCGCGGGGTGTCCTGGGACTGCGCCTGCGAAGGCTGACCCTGCTCCTGGCTGCCCTCCAGCGCCTGCTGCGACGAGGACGAGCCCCCGGCCAGCTCCGACTTCATTCGCTGCAGCTCCAGCTCTACATCCGTACCACCGGACAGCCGGTCCAGCTCGCTCTGGATGTCGTCCTTGGCGAGGCCGGAGGAGTCGTCGAGCGCGCCGGAGGCGAGCAGTTCGTCGATGGCGCCGGCCCGCGCCTGCAGCTGCGCGGTCTTGTCCTCGGCACGCTGGATCGCCATGCCGACGTCGCCCATCTCCTCGGAGATGCCGGAGAAGGCCTCGCCGATCCGGGTCTGCGCCTGCGCCGCGGTGTACGTGGCCTTGATCGTTTCCTTCTTGGTGCGGAAGGCGTCCACCTTCGCCTGCAGCCGCTGGGCCGCGAGGGTGAGCTTCTCCTCCTCGCCCTGCAACGTCTGGTGCTGCGTCTCCAGGTCCGTGACCTGCTGCTGGAGCGCGGCACGGCGGGACAGCGCCTCTCGGGCCAGGTCCTCCCGGCCGAGCGCGAGCGCCTTGCGGCCCTGGTCCTCGAGCTTGGAAGACTGGGACTGGAGCTGACCGAGCTGCAGTTCCAGTCGCTTGCGGGAGGTCGCCACGTCCGCGACTCCCCTGCGTACCTTCTGGAGCAGCTCCAGCTGCTTCTGGTACGAGTAATCGAGGGTCTCGCGCGGGTCCTCGGCCCGGTCAAGGGCCTTGTTCGCCTTCGCGCGGAAGATCATCCCCATACGCTTCATGACACCGCTCATGGGCTTCGCGCGCCCCCTTCTGACAGATCCAGCGTTGGTCCAGCTCCAGCACTGCGACAGAAACCACAGTACGGGTCCTGCCTCTATTACCGCACTGTTCAGGTACGGATGCGCTCATCCCCGAGGACGACTGCTTCCGGCCCCGCTCCGGCGCAAGGAGTAGATGACCCCTGACGGAGGGACGCGGGACGTTGCCGGATCGTTCCCCATGGCCCTGTGGTCGATGCATGACCACCACGTACTCTTGGCTCTTGTGTTCCGTAGCCGATCCAAGGACGACAAGGCCCAGGCCGCGCAGGCCAAGGTGACCATGTCCAAGCAGCCCCGAGACCCGCAGGCGCCCAAGGGCCGCCCCACGCCGAAGCGCAGCGAGGCCCAGTCGCCGCGCCGCAGCGTGGCCAACACCAAGATGTCGTCGAAGGAGGCCCGCACCCGCTCGCGCGACGATCGCCGCACCGCGATGCAGCGCCAGCGAGAGGCGCTGGCCAACGGCGACGAGCGTTACCTGCCCGCCCGTGACAAGGGCCCGGTGCGCAAGTTCGCCCGCGACTTCGTCGACTCGCGCTTCGCGATCGCCGAGTACTTCCTGCCGATGGCGGTGGTCATCCTCGTCCTGAGCATGATCCGCGTCGGTTCGCTGCAGAACATCGCGCTGCTGCTGTGGCTGTTCGTGATCGTCGCGATCGTGGTCGACTCGGCCGTGACCGGTTTCCGCCTGAAGAAGATCCTCGCGGAGAAGTTCCCGAACGAGCGCCGCAAGGGCGCCGTCGCGTACGCGCTGATGCGCACGCTGCAGATGAAGCGACTGCGCCTGCCCAAGCCGCAGGTCAAGCGCGGAGAGCGGCCCTGAGCACGGACAGCACGGACAGCACGGACAGCACGGAGGCTTTTGCCGGCGACGCTGTGCACTCCTGGCTGGACAAGCTCGGCGGGCTGCGCAACATCGTGCGGCAGGAGCTCGTGGCCAGGCAGCTCGACGAGCAGCTGGCCGCGCGGTTCCCCGTCGGTCAGCGGCTGCGGGTGCTCGACGTGGGGATGGGCCAGGGCACACAGGCTCTGCGCCTCGCCCGCGCCGGGCACAAGGTGACCGGTGTGGAGCAGGATCCGGAGATGGTCGCCGTGGCGGGCCGGACGCTCGCCGCGGAGCCCGCGGGGGTGCGCGACCGGGTCCGCCTCGTGCAGGGCAACGGCATGGACACCGGTGTGCACTTCCTGCCGGGCAGTTTCGACGTCGTGCTCTGTCACGGCGTCCTGATGTACGTCGAGGATCCCGACGCGCTGCTCGCGGGCCTGGCCCGGATGCTGGCGCCGGGCGGCCTGCTCTCCCTCGTCGTGCGCAACGGGGACGCGCTCGCGATGCGCCCGGGGCTCGCCGGTGACTGGATCGGCGCCCTTGCCGCCTTCGAGTCGACGAAGTACACGAACCGGCTCGGGCTCGACGTCAGGGCCGACCGGCTCGACACGCTGACGGAGACGCTCGCCGGGATCGGTGCGCCGCTGCACTCCTGGTACGGGGTGCGGGTCTTCACCGATCAGGCCGCGGACGACGCGCAGGCGCCGGAGCACGGGGAGCTGCAGACGTTGCTCGCCGCGGAGGAGAAGGCGGGTCGGTCCGACCCGTACCGGCGGGTGGCGGCGCTGCTGCATTTGTGCGGGGTGCGTGGCTGAGGTCGACCGAGGGTTCCGCCTCGGTCGACTTCAGTTCCCCGCTGCTCAAACGCCGCAGGGGCTTGAATTAGCTCAATCGCCGGCGGGGCTTGGAGAAGAAGTCGACGTGTCCTCCGCGTGCAGGCTCATCGGGCCGTAGATCACCTTGTCGTCCTCGCGGAGCGTGACCTGGTCGGCGCCCCCGTCCACGAGTTGCTTCCAGTACTCGCCGACCCAGGACTCGGCGTCCCCCTGCGTGGTGAACTCCTCGGGTTGTACCGCGGGAGCCACCTCCGTCCCGTCGGACTTCTCGAACCGCCACGTCCACGCCGCCATGTCAGCCTCCCGGTCTCGGACGTCCGCTGTGCCGCTGTCCCCGGAAGCCTATCCGGGCGCGCGTCGATCAAGGGGGCGCGGGAGGATCTTCCTTGTGGAACTGACACTGCTCGGCACCGGCGGCCCCGATGGGCTGCCCCGCCCCGACTGCCCTTGCGCCGCCTGCGCGACCGCGCTCGGCCGCGACGCGCGTGCCGCGACGGCGGTCCTGATCGACGGAACGCTGCTGCTCGACCTGACGCCGGGGGCCGCGTTCGCCGCGGCCCGTTCGGGGCACAGCCTCGGCGGCGTACGGCAGGTGCTGCTCTCGCATCCGCACGACGGGCCCGCGGTCGAAGTGCCGGCGGGGCTCCCGCAGCCCGGCCGGGTGCCGGACGGCCGGGAGCTGGCGCTCATGACCGGGCACCGGGTGCGGGCCCTCGCCCTGGACGCACCGGGCACCGGCTACGAGGTGACAGGACCCGAGGGCGAGCGGCTGCTCTATCTGCCGCCGGGTACCGCGCCCGCGGGCTTCGACGAGCCGCGGGCGCCGTACGAGATGGTCCTCGCCGATGTCGTCGGCCGTCCCGACGCGCTCGCCCGGCTGCGCTCCGCGGGCGCGATCGGCCCGACCACCGATGTCCTCGCCGTCCATCTGGACCACGACGTCTTCCCCGGCCCTGAGCTCGCGCGGCGGCTCGCGGCCGCGGGCGCGCGGGCCGTGCCCGACGGCACGACCCTGGACGTCGGGACGTACGAGGACGTGCCCGATGTGCCGCGCAGGACGCTGGTGCTCGGCGGGGCGCGGTCCGGGAAGTCGGTGGAGGCCGAGCGGCGCCTGGAGGCGTTCCCCGATGTGCTGTACGTGGCGACCGGCGGGACGCGCGGCGGAGCCGCCAAGGACCCTGAGTGGGCGCAGCGGGTGGCCGTGCACCGGGAGCGGCGGCCCGGGTCCTGGCGGACGGCGGAGACCTGCGACCTCGTGCCGCTGCTGGACGACCCCCGGCACACCGGCGACACGGCTCCGCTGCTCATCGACTGTCTGTCGCTGTGGCTGACGTACGCGATGGACGAGGTGGGGGCCTGGGACGACGCCGAGTGGGCGGGCGGCGGTGAGAAGGCGCTGCGGGAGAAGGTCGCCGAGCTGGTCGACGCGGTGCGGCGCACGCGGCGTACCGTCGTCGCCGTCTCGAACGAGGTGGGTTCGGGGATCGTGCCCGCGACCGCGTCGGGGCGCCGCTACCGGGACGAACTCGGCCGTCTGAACGCGGCGTTCGCGGCCGAGTGCGAGCACGTGCTGCTCGTCGTCGCGGGCCAGCCGCTCGCGCTGCGCGGCTGACCCGGATCCACCGGACTACGCGTCCGGGTCGCGGCGTGCGATCACCCGGTACGCGTTGGAGAAGCGGGTGCGGCGGGCCGGCGGCGCGACGAGCCGGTCGGCCGCGCAGGCGGTGAGGAACGCGGGCGCGACGGCGTACATCAGGGCCTTGCGCAGGACGCGCTTGGCCTCGCCGGGGGCCTTGGTGCGCCACGGGTCGTCGGCGTCGGGCAGGTGCCGGCCCGCGAACAGGGCGAGGCCGGCCGCGAGGTCCAGCGGGACGTGGGGCTCGCGGCGGTCGACGGCGACGACCGTGTAGCCGAGGGCGCGCAGTTCGGCGCGGAGGTTGGCGAGCGGGATCAGATGCAGGTGCTGCGGCTGGAAGTACGAGATCCAATATTTGCCGAGGAGCTTCGCGAACCGGCTCTCGGGGTCGGGGAGCTCGATCATCAGATGCCCACCGGGGCGCAGCACGCGATGCGCCGCCTTCAGCTCCTCGCGCGGATCGCGGGAGTGCTCCAGGTAATGGAACATGCTCAGCGCGTCGTAGCCGCCCGCGAGTGCGGGGGCGAGGTCGGTGAAGAGGCCCTGGTGGGCCCGCTCGACGCGGCCGGCCCTGCGGCCCTCCTCGACGCCGTCGCCGCTGTCGAGGCCGTCGAAGGCCGTGTACGGCAGGACCTCTTGGGCGGCCGCGGGGAAGTGGCCCTGGCCGGTGCCGATGTCGAGCCAGCTCTCCGGTTCGATGAACGCGGCGAGGGCCCGGGCGCGGGACTGGTCGCGGTGGGGGGAGGTCCGCGCGCGGAAGATCCACTCGGCCTGGTCGGCGTAGCGGCCCTCGCGGAAGTCCCGGTAGTAGAAGTCCAGGCCCTCGGGGGTGAGTCGGGGGTTCTGGAACGAGTGGGCGCAGGACCCGCACTGGACGAGGGTGAAGCTGCCGGGCTTGTGCTGGAGGAGGTCGGTGGTGCGCAGGCGGGTACGGAGCCGGGTGCTGCCGCACCAGGGGCAGTCGGGGCGGCGCGGCTCGTGGAAGCGTTCGGTGCCCTGGGCGAGTTCGGTGAGGTAGGCGGGGCGGCGCTCGGCGACGGCCTGAGGGGTGGCGGGGGCGGTCAAGGGGATGCCTCCAGTCATGGTCTGCGTTGCCGCAACAAGCGCGCGAGATATGACAATTCGACGCGAACATGAACGCAACCGATCATCTACGAGCAGTTCATGACAGCCCGGAGGCGACTCACCGCCCGCCGCCACCGTCCGCCGGAAGGACGCACCCATCGGTGTCCCGTGACGGACGGTGCAGCTGGGGCCAGACCCCCACGACGGCCGGTACTGTTCGGCGAATGAGCTCGCTGAACCTCGACGACTTCACCGATCTGATCGAGCGCCCCGACGGCGGCACCCGCCGCGACGCCGAGGAGCGCAGGGCCCGCTTCGCCGTGCCGCCGGGCGCCCTCGGCCGCCTCGACGAACTGGGCGAGTGGCTGAGCGCCGCCCAGGGCGCGGTTCCCGTACGACCGGTCGCGCGGCCGCGCGTGGTCCTCTTCGCGGGCGACCACGGCGTGGCCGGACTCGATGTCTCGAAGCGGGCCGCGGGCAGCGCGGCCGGCCTCGTGCGGGACGTCGTCGAGGGCGCCTCCGCGGGCGCGGTGCTCGCGCGCCGGCTCGGCGTCGGCGTACGGGTCGTCGACCTCTCCCTGGACTGCGAGCCCGACGAACTGCCCAAGTCCGTCGACGACCGGCGCGTGCGGCGCGGCTCGGGGCGCATCGACATCGAGGACGCGCTCACCCTCGAAGAGGCGGAGGCCGCGTTCCGCGCGGGCATGGCGGTCGCCGACGAGGAGGCTGACTCCGGCACGGATCTGGTCGTCCTCGGCGACATCAGCGTCGGCGGCACGACGGCCGCGGCCACGCTGATCGCGGCACTGTGCGGCACGGACGCGTCCGTGGTGACGGGACGCGGCGGCGACCCCATCGACGACCTCGCCTGGATGCGCAAGTGCGCGGCGGTCCGGGACGCGCTGCGCAGGGCCCGCCCCGTCCTCGGCGACCAGCTCCAGCTGCTCGCCACGGTGGGCGGCGCGGATCTCGCGGCGGCGACCGGCTTCCTGCTCCAGTGCGCGGTGCGGCGTACGCCCGTACTCCTCGACGGCGTGGTCTCCGCGGCCTGTGCGCTCGTCGGCCAGCGGGTCGCGTTCCGCGCCCCCGACTGGTGGCTTGCCGCCCACGCCAGCGGCGAACCGGCCCAGGCGAAGGCGCTCGACCGGATGGCCATGGACGTACTCCTCGACCAGGACGTCCGGGTGGGCGGCGGCGCGGGGGCGCTCCTGGCCCTCCCCCTGGTTCAGGCGGCGGCGTCCCTCGCGGCGGAGCTCCCGGAGACCACGGAGCCGGCCAAGGAAGACGACTAGCACCAGTGGACGGCATACGTTTCGCCTTCGGGACCCTCACCGTCCTCCCGGTGAAGGTCACCCGCTGGGACCGTGCGGCCGCCCGGCTCGGGATGCTCTGCGCGCCGCTCGCCGGCCTGGTCGTCGGCCTCGCCGCGGCCGCGGTCGGCGTGGCACTGACCTTCCTCGGGGCGAACGCGCTGCTCGCCGCCGTCGCCGCCGTCGCGGTGCCCGCGGCGCTGACCCGCGGGCTGCACCTCGACGGACTCGCGGACGTCGCGGACGGGCTCGGCAGCGGCAAGCCCGCCGAGGACGCGCTGCGGATCATGAAGCAGTCGGACATCGGCCCCTTCGGCGTGGTCACCCTCGTCCTGGCGCTGCTCGCCCAAGTCGCCGTCCTGGCCGACCAGTTCGGGCAGTCGTGGTGGCGCGGCGCCCTCGCCGCGACCGTCTCCGCGGTGACCGCGCGCCTCGCCCTGACCTTCGCCTCCCGCACCGGCGTACCGGCCGCCCGCCCGGAGGGCCTCGGCGCGGCGGTCGCGGAGACGGTGTCGCGGCGGGCGGCGCTGATCACGGGGGCGGTGGTCGTCGCGGTGACCGCCACGCTCTCCCTCCAGGCCGCCGCGGCGGTCGTGCTGGGCTGCGCGGCGGCCGAACTCCTGCTCCGCCGCTGCGTGTCCCGCTTCGGCGGCGTGACCGGTGACGTCTTCGGCGCCCTGGCCGAGACAGCCGCCACGACATCCCTGGTGATCCTGACCTTGGGCTGACGCCCATCAAGCCCCTCCAAGCCCGCCGACGCGGCTGACCCACTCAAGCCCCGCCGGCGATTGAGGCGCGGGGTCTGGGGCAGCGCCCCAGCGGCGGGCCCGCACCTGGACGAAGCACCGCAAGAACGACGGGCGTAGGCTCAGCCACAAATAGGCCAACTACCCCCGGCCCCGGCAAAGAAGCCGATCTCAACCGATGAAAGAGGGACCTCACCACCGTGACTGCTCTGACTCTCAGCACCGCCGCGGCGACCGGCCTGCGTGCCGACGCGATCGTCGTCGGCGTCGTCAAGGGCGACAAGGGCCCGGCCGTCGCGCACGGCGCGGAAGCCGTGGACAAGGCGTACGACGGAAAGCTCGGTTCCGTCCTGGAGACCCTCGGCGCCAGTGGCGGCGAGGGCGAGGTGACCAAGCTCCCCGCGCCGTCCGGCTTCAAGGCGCCGATCGTGCTGGCGGTCGGTCTCGGCGGCGAGCCCGAGAAGGACGGCGCGTACGACAGCGAGGCGCTGCGCCGCGCCGCCGGTGTCGCGGCCCGCGCCCTGGCCGGGACGAAGAAGGCCGCGTTCGCGCTGCCGGTCGACGACGCCGAGGACGCCGGCGCGATCGCGGAGGGCGCGCTGCTCGGCGCGTACTCGTTCGACACATACAAGGAGGTCTCCGACGACAAGGGGACCCCGAAGAACGGCAAGGCGCCGCTCGCCGAGATCGCGATCCTCGGCGGCAAGCCCCGCGACAAGGCGTACAAGGCGGCGATCGAGCGCGCCACGGCGGTGGCCGAGGAGCTCAACCGCGCCCGCGACCTGATCAACACCCCGCCGAACGACCTGAACCCGGAGTCCTTCGCCGCCGTCGCCCAGGCCGCGGCCAAGGAGCACGGCATCAAGGTGCAGGTGCTCGACGAGAAGGCCCTGGAGAAGGGCGGCTTCGGCGGCATCCTCGGCGTCGGCGCCGGTTCCGCCTCGGCCCCGCGCCTGGTGAAGCTCTCGTACAAGAGCGCCAAGGCAGACAAGAACACGAAGCACCTCGCCTTCGTCGGCAAGGGCATCACCTACGACTCGGGCGGCATCTCGCTGAAGCCGGCCGGTCACAACGAGACGATGAAGTGCGACATGGCCGGCGCCGCCGCCGTGTTCGCCGCCGTCGTCTCCGCCGCCCGCCTCGGTCTCGAAGTGAACGTCACCGGCTGGCTGGCGCTCGCCGAGAACATGCCGTCGGGCTCGGCCACCCGCCCCGGCGACGTGCTGCGCATGTATTCGGGCAAGACGGTCGAGGTGCTGAACACCGACGCCGAGGGCCGCCTCGTGCTCGCCGACGCCATCGCCAAGGCCTCCGAGGAGACCCCGGACGCGATCGTCGACGTCGCGACGCTGACCGGCGCGATGATGCTGGCGCTCGGCGCCCGCACCTTCGGCATCATGGCCAACGACGACGCCTTCCGCGGCTCGATCCACGAGGCCGCCGAGGAGGTCGGCGAGCCGGCCTGGCCGATGCCGCTCCCGGCCGACCTGCTCAAGGGCATGGAGTCGTCGACCGCCGACATCGCCAACATGGGCGCGCGGATGGGCGGCGGCCTGGTCGCCGGCCTGTTCCTGCAGGAGTTCGTCGGCGAGGGCATCACGTGGGCCCACCTCGACATCGCGGGCCCGGCCTTCAACGAGTCGGCCCCGTTCGGCTACACGCCGAAGGGCGGCACGGGTTCCGCGGTCCGCACGCTGGTCCGTCTCGCGGAGCGCACGGCGGCGGGCGACCTCGGCTGACCCTCCGTAGGACCTGACAAAGTCACTGTTCAGCCCCCGGTGCACGGCACCGGGGGCTGTTCGCTTTGAACGAAATCTCCGCGTCTGTCCCTGCTTGTCACAGCTGTTTCCGGTGTAACAGCCGTCTCACCGCACAGCCCGACGTCCCGACTGCCGCCGACAAGTGCGAGGATGGGGTACGGCAGGACAGGGCCCTCACCCAGGGCCGAAGAACGAGCGGCCGAACACCCCGCCGCCCGGTCGTCGGAGACCGGCGTACGGCGCACATGCATGGAGGACGTGACGTGGCGAACGACGCCAGCACCGTTTTCGACCTAGTGATCCTCGGCGGTGGCAGTGGCGGTTACGCCGCGGCCCTGCGCGGAGCGCAGCTGGGCCTGGACGTCGCCCTGATCGAGAAGAACAAGCTCGGCGGCACGTGCCTGCACAACGGATGCATCCCGACCAAGGCCCTGCTGCATGCCGGCGAGATCGCCGACCAGGCGCGCGAGGCCGACCAGTTCGGTGTCAAGGCCACCTTCGAGGGCATCGACATCAACGCCGTCCACAAGTACAAGGACGACGTGATCTCCGGCCTGTACAAGGGCCTGCAGGGCCTCGTGGCCTCGCGCAAGGTGACGTACATCGAGGGCGAGGGCAAGCTCTCCTCCCCGACGTCCGTGGACGTGGGCGGCCAGCGCATCCAGGGCCGCCACGTGCTCCTCGCGACCGGCTCCGTGCCGAAGTCGCTGCCGGGCCTGGAGATCGACGGCAACCGCATCATCTCCTCGGACCACGCGCTGAAGCTGGACCGTGTCCCGCAGTCGGCGATCGTCCTGGGCGGCGGCGTCATCGGCGTCGAGTTCGCCTCGGCGTGGAAGTCCTTCGGCACCGATGTCACGGTCGTCGAGGGTCTCAAGCACCTCGTCCCGGTCGAGGACGAGAACAGCTCCAAGATCCTGGAGCGCGCCTTCCGCAAGCGCGGCATCAAGTTCAACCTCGGCACCTTCTTCGAGAAGGCCGAGTACACGCAGGACGGCGTCCGCGTGACCCTCGCCGACGGCAAGACCTTCGACGCCGAGGTCCTCCTCGTCGCCATCGGTCGCGGCCCGGTCTCCCAGGGCCTCGGCTACGAGGAGCAGGGCGTGGCCATGGACCGTGGCTACGTGCTCGTCGACGAGTACATGCAGACCAACGTGCCGACCATCTCGGCCGTCGGTGACCTGGTCCCGACCCTCCAGCTCGCGCACGTCGGCTTCGCGGAGGGCATCCTGGTAGCGGAGCGGCTGGCCGGCCTGAACCCGGTTCCGGTCGACTACGACGGCGTCCCGCGCGTGACCTACTGCCACCCGGAGGTCGCCTCCGTCGGTATCACCGAGGCCAAGGCCAAGGAGATCTACGGTGCGGACAAGGTCGTCGCTCTGAAGTACAACCTTGCGGGCAACGGCAAGTCCAAGATCCTGAAGACCACGGGCGAGATCAAGCTCGTGCAGGTCAAGGACGGTGCCGTGGTCGGCGTCCACATGGTCGGCGACCGCATGGGCGAGCAGGTCGGCGAAGCCCAGCTGATCTACAACTGGGAAGCGCTGCCCGCCGAGGTCGCCCAGCTCGTGCACGCACACCCGACGCAGAACGAGGCGCTCGGCGAGGCCCACCTGGCCCTCGCGGGCAAGCCGCTGCACTCGCACGACTGAGCCACGCCCCTGTCGCACCTGGGCGCGACGACCGACCACCACAGACTTCCGCACTGCGTTGCCGCGCATTGCACATCGTTAAGGAGCAACAGAAACCATGCCGGTTTCCGTATCCCTTCCGGCGCTCGGTGAGAGCGTCACCGAGGGCACAGTCACCCGCTGGCTGAAGGCCGAGGGCGAGCGCGTCGAGGTCGACGAGCCCCTGCTCGAGGTCTCGACCGACAAGGTCGACACCGAGATCCCCTCGCCCGCCGCCGGCGTGCTTGCCTCCATCAAGGTCGCCGAGGACGAGACCGTCGAGGTCGGCGCCGAGCTGGCCGTCATCGACGACGGCTCGGGCGCCCCGGCAGCCGAGCCCGCCCCGGCAGCCGCCGAGGCCCCGGCCCCGGCTCCGGCC
>NZ_JAOZYC010000214.1:0-25258 GCF_035798155.1 Streptomyces endophyticus
GCCGTGCGGGAGGCGGCGACGCGGGGCGGCGAGGGGCTGCCCGAGGCGCTCGACGAGCTGGCGTCCGATGCCGCCTCCGATGCCGCGTCCGAGTACCCGAAGGCGGGGCACGGGGCCGGACGGCCGCCGCGGCCCGGCTGGTGGCCGGTCGCGGTGTTCGCCCAGGTGGCCATGACGCTGCTGCAAGTTCTGGGTGTGCTGTGGCTGTTGGGGCAGGTCGTCGGGGGCTTCTCGACGAACCTGGGCGTGCCTCTGCTGCTGGTGCTGGCGGGGCTCGTGGGTGGGCCGTGCGTGGAGTGGTCCTGCCGGATGGCGGCGAAGGGGCCGGCGCGCCGGTACGGGCAGGAGGCCGAGCGGCGGCTCAGGGACGCGGCCGCGGCTTGTGGCAGGGCGCGGGTGCTCGATCCCGTCGCGGCGGAGCTGCTGCGGTACCGCGAGGTGCGGGAGCAGTACGTACGGGTGGCCGGGGGAGTGGCCGGGATTTCCACAACCCGCGGGTAGCACACAGGCGTCGGCGGGGATCGCGGCGCGGGGGCAATCTGTGATCGCGGCTCGGGAAGGGCTCGGGCCGCGCACGGACGTCCTGGCCGAGCGGGGCCGGGCGGAGGCACGGGAGGGGTTCCGGATGAGCAGCGAGACGATGGTGACCGTGGTGGGGAACGTGGCGACGACACCGGTGTTCCGGGAGTTGCCGACAGGGCCGGTCGCCCGGTTCCGGCTCGCGGCGCACACCCGCCGCTACGACCGGGTGCAGAACGTATGGGTGGACGGGCACACCAATTTCTTCACGGTGTGGGCCTGGCGCGCCCTGGGGACGAATGTGCAGAGTTCCTTGGCGCTGGGCGAACCGGTCATGGTGCAGGGCAAGTTGAAGGTGCGCGACGAGGAGCGGGGCGGGCAGCACTGGACGTCGGCGGACATCGAGGCGGTCGCGATCGGGCACGACTTGTCGCGCGGCACCTCCGCGTTCCGCAGGGTGCAGCAGCTCCGTATGGAGAGCGCGCCGCGGAGTGATGTCCCGCGGGGTGATGCTCCGCGGGATGATTCTCCGTGGGACGTGACGAAACCGGGCGAGGCGGGCGCCGGGTCCGAGGTCGGCGTCGGCCAGGCGTCCACACGGCAACCGGCAGAGGCGGAGCCCGACTTGGTGGAGCCGCAGCCGGTGGGGTGACCGTGGCCGAAGCGCAGTCCATCGGCTCCCGCGTGCTGGCGATTTGTCGATAAGCCCAGCTCGGAAACGGTGTTGGCGATAACGATTTCGATTCGGATCGGTTGCCGGAAGGCAGCTCCGGAGATCGCCAAAGATCATTTCCCTAGGATGCCGAGCGTGACTCCGGGGCTCGTCGGGACCTCTGCGCATCAAGTGCAGCGACGAGTCGGGAGTGCAAGGGCCAGCCGAATCACTGTGGTTGGCGTTGATTCTGCCGGCGGGACACCACCCCCCATGTGACCACCCGTCCCGCCTGAAGGGGAATTACGTGTTTTCTGTGTGCTCACGGACCGCATGGCGTGGACGAGGCGGAGCCCGTCTCGCCGTGGCGGCCCTGATGTCGGGACTCTTGGCGGCAGGGGCGATATCCGGCGCGGGTGTCGCGCAAGCCGACGACGGTGCCACGGAGCAGAGTGGTGCGAGCGCCACTCTGGCCGGCCTGGAGACGTACGGCTCGGCTGTGATCCATGAGGCCGGGAAGGACGAGAAGGTGTCGGCGGGCCTGTTCCGGATGGCCGTCGACGACGGCGGGACACTCCAGACGTACTGCGTCGACATCCACAACCCGACGCAGCCGGACGCCAAGTACCAGGAAACGTCCTGGTCCGGCACGTCGCTGCACGACAACACGAACGCGGGGCGCATCCGTTGGATCCTGCAGAACTCGTATCCGCAGGTCAACGATCTCGCCGCGCTCGCCCGCAAGGCGCATGCGGGGAGCCTCACCGAGCAGGAGGCCGCGGCCGGTACCCAGGTCGCGATCTGGCGCTACTCGGACAAGGCCGATGTGGACGCGGTCAGCCCGGCCGCCGAGAAGCTCGCCGACTATCTGCAGCGCAGCGCGCGTGACCTCGCGGAGCCGCAGGCCTCGCTGACCCTGACGCCGCAGGCCGTGTCCGCGCGGCCGGGCGATGAGGCATCCGCCGCTCGTGCGGATTCGGACGCCGAGGACGCCGGGGACAGGGTCGGCCCGGTCACGGTGCACACGAACGCGGAGAGCGTCACCGTGATGCCGCCCGCCGAGGTCGCCGCGGGCGGGGTGAAGCTCGTCGACGAGAAGGGCGAGCCCGTCACCACCGCGAAGAACGGCAGCCGGCTCTACTTCGCCGTACCGGAGCGGGCGGCGAAGGCGGGTTCGGCGGAGCTGACCGTGCAGGCGTCGACCACGGTTCCGGTCGGCCGGGCCTTCGCCTCCGACACCAGAAGTCAGACGCAGATCCTCGCGGGCTCCAGCGAGTCCACGGTCTCCGCGACCGCGACGGCGACCTGGGCGAGCGAGGGCGCCGTGCCTGCGTTGTCCGCGCGGGAGAACTGCGCGAAGGGCGGCGTCGACATCACGGCCGCCAACAACGGTGACGCGCCGTACACGTTCACGCTCATGGGCACCCGGCACACGATCCCGGCCGGGGAGACGCGGACGGTGACGATACCGCTGCAGGAGGACCAGGCGTACGACTTCACGATCAAGGGGCCGCACGGCTTCGAGAAGCGGATACGGGGCGTGCTCGACTGCGCGACGACCTCGGCGGTGGGTTCGACCGCGGGGGGCGGTCTGAGAACCCAGGCGACGACGCAGCCGAGCCCCGCCTCCGTCGGCGGCACGGGCTCCGACTCGGACACGGACCTGGCCGAGACGGGCAGTTCGAACGCGACGCCGATCATCGCGGGCATTGCGGTGCTGCTGGTCCTGGTCGGAGGGGCGTCGATCGTTCTGGGCCGAAAGAAGAAGTCACCGGGTGACGGTGACGGAGACGGTGACGGTGACGGTGATGGTGATGGCGAGGGCGAGCGCGTCGCCGAGTAACGACCGCGTCGGCGAGTAGCGGTGGGTGGCGGGGCGCCGGGGTGCTCGGGCGCCCCTTCCCCGGCCCTGAAAGAGCCCGCCGCGACCGTCCCACCTGCGCTGTCATCCACATGTCAACGGGATGTGATCACCCGTGTCTAGCGTCAGTTGCGTTGGTTGACCGGTACGTCCACAACCCAAGGGGGAACGCACATGTCGAAGAAGAGCAGGGCGGCGGGGGTCGTTCGCGCCGTTGCCGTGGCGGCGGTGCTGACCGCCGGTAGCGCCGTCGCGTTCGCGCCGGCCGCGCACGCGGATGGCGCGGAGCACTACTACATCGAGATCGGCGGCACCGGTCCGACGGAGAACAAGGACGGCTGCCCCAACACCACCTCCTCCTACGACGCCGCGAACGACGCGTTCGGCCTCGGTGCCACCGCGATCAAGGTGTGCTACCCGGCCTCCGCGGGCCCGATCATCGGCCCCTCCGGCGCACTCATCGAGCCGACTGGGAAGGTCAACCCCGAGGCCCTCACCGCGCCGACCTACGACGCCAGCGTGCAACTGGGCATCGAGAGGGGGCTGAAGGCGGCGCAGGACACCCACGACGCGCACCCCGACGCCCAGCTCACGATCACCGGCTACTCGCAGGGCGCCCAGGCGGCGGACGTGGTGCTCCAGAAGATCTCGCAGGGCGACACCGGTATCCCGCGCTCGCAGGTCGACGGCATGCTCTACGCGGACCCGATGCAGCCCGACACCGGTTTCGGGGCCCGTGTCCCCAAGGGGCTCGGCATCCCCGGCGTGGCCACCGCGCCCGGTGCGGGACCGGTGAACTTCGACGGGATTCCGGTCAAGCGGTTCTGCATCGTCGGGGACCCGGTGTGTGACTTGAGGTCGGTCACCAACGCGCCCGGGTACTTCAACGTGCACCCGTTGTATCCGGCGGTCGCCATCCCCAAGAACCTCGACCAGACCGGCGGGAACGGCGTCCAGTGGCTGAACCAGAACGGAGACCCCGTGTAGGGCCACCGGGTCACCGGGTCAACGGCCTTCAGAGTCTTCGGGCTTCAAGGCTTCAGGGGCTGAAGGGCTCCTGAGGGAACGGGGGAGCAGAGACGGGGGAGCAGGGACGGGGGAGGTGGTCCGGCCGGTTACCGTCCGGCCGGACCATCCCCGTCCTGTGCCGGTCTTCGGCCGCCGAGGTCGTCGAGGACGCGGGAGATCCGGGCCCGGTTGGCGTCGGTGTCGGGGAGGGCGGTGCCGCGTTCGAAGAAGTCGCGGGACCCGGACAGGCCCTCGGCCACGGCCTCGTGCCAGAGGAGACGGTGCCGTAGCGCGATCTCCGGGGCGGCGTCGGTCGCCTCGTCCAGGACGGTGCGCGCCCGGCGCCGGAGGTCGGCGGCAGCCTCCGGATTGCCCAGGTCCGCCTCGGCCGTGGACAGCCTGTCGAGGGCGGCGGCGTACAGGGGAACATCCCCGAGACGCCGGGCCAGGCTCTCGGCCTTCCCGAGGGTGCCGACGGCCTCGGCGGGCCGCCCGAGGTCGAGTTGGAGCCCGCCGAGCCGGAGCAGGGTCTTGCCGAGGAGCCGCGGGCTGCCCGCCTTCTCGGCCAGGGCGATCGCCTTCAGATAGCGGTCGTACGCCTTGTCGTGCTCGCCGAGCTGGTGGTGCATGTCGCCGGCCCGCGTCATGATCGATCCCGTGAGCCAGTCGTCGTGCGTCAACTCACCTGCCAGGCGCAGGACCTCGGCGAAGTGCTCCATGGACTCGGCGATCCGGCCCTCCAGATTGGCGAAGGTCCCGAGGCCGGCCGAGGCGCGGGCCTGCTCATGGTGGTCATCGGCGCGACGGCTGATGTCCAGCGCTTCGGTGAACCAGGCACGGGCCTCCTGGTATCGGCCCTGGACCCCGTAAAGGATGCCGAAGCCGATGCGCAGCGCGGAGTCCATTCGCCGGTCGGTGGCCTGTTCGAGCAGCGGGAGCAGCATCTCCAGCACCGTGCGGCACTCGTGGAACCGGCCCTGTCTGGTGAGGTAGTCGACCAGCCCCTCGGCGATCCAGCAGGCCTCGTCCACCAGGCCGAAGGACACCGCCTGACCGACCACGTCGACCAGTTCACCGCCCGCCTCGTCCAGCCAGTCCGTGGCCTCCTCCCAGCCCGTGAAGGGACCGGTGCCCTGCGGACCTGTCGGGGTGGACGACGTTCCCCAGTCGCTGGCGCAGCGGGTGGCGGCGACGTACAGCCGGAACACCCGCTCCCGCGCTGCCGAGGCCTCGTCGGGCGAAGCGGCGGCGACGCGGCGGGCGTAGACGGCCACCAGGTCGTGCAGGCGATAACGGTCGACGGTCACCCGCTGCGCCAGACTCGCGTCGGCCAGGTTCTCCAGGGCGCGCTCGGCGTCGGAGGGCGTGCTGTCGAGAAGGGCGGCCAGGGTCAGCCGGTCGAGCTGCACGGTGGGCGACAGGCCGAGGACGCGGAAGGCGCGCTGCTCGGCGGCCGGAAGCTGGGCGTAGGAGACCCCGAACGCGGCTTCTACGCTGCGGTCCTCCACCGCGAGTTCGTCGAGGCGGCGCTCGTCGTCGGTCAACCGGGCCGCCAAGGCCTCCACCGCCCACGGCGGGCGGTCCTGGATCCGTGCTCCGACGATACGCAGCGCCAGCGGGAGCCGACCGCACAAGGTGGCCAGCTCACGCACGGCGGCCGACTCGCGGCCGCCGCCGCCCGCGCCGCCGCCCTCCTGGCCCACCCATTCCTCTCGCGCCCACTCCTCCCGCGCCCATTCCTCTCGCACCCCCTCGTCTCTCACCCACTCGTCTCGCACCCCCTCCTCTCCGCCGACGACGCGGGTCAGCAGTTCGGTCGCCTCGTCGATGCCGAGAGGGGACAACGAGACCCTGCGGTCCACGTCGAGGCCCGTCAGCCGCCGGCGACTCGTCACCATCACCAGGGAGCCGGGGCCCGCGGGCAGCAAGGGGCGCACCTGTTCGGCGCGGGCGGCGTCGTCGAGTACGAGGAGCAGCCGGAGGGAAGCGGTGGCCGCCCGCCATGACGCGGCCAGCTCGTCCAGGTCCTCGGAGTCCTGCCCCTCGCCGGCGCCCACCGCCCGCAGTAATCGGCGCAGAACGCGTTGCCGCCCCGCCGTTTCGCGGTCCTCGCGGTGCCCGTGCAGCTCCACGAACAGGCAGCCGTCGGGGTGCCGGCCGCGCAGGACCCGTGCCGCGCGCACGACCAGGGCGGTCTTCCCGACCCCGGCCATGCCGTCGACCGCCCGGACGGTCACCTCTTCGGCGTCGGCGGGTGCGACGAGCAGTCGATGTTGCCGCTCCCGGCCGGTGAAGTTGCTTGTGTCGACGGGCAGTTCATCCCGTGCGCGGTGCTTGCGGGGAGAGTCGTCGGTACGTGGCCGAGGGAAGGTCGGCCGTTGAGATGTCGGCTGTTGAGATGCCGACCGCTCCCGCACGGCGGCCCCGTCGAGCGGGAGCGGCGGGAAGGGGTCGTCGCCACGGAGCACCGCCGCGTGCACCCGTCGAAGTTCGGCGCCGGGCTCCACGCCTTGCTCGTCGATGAGGCGGCGGCGCACGGTCGCGTAGACATCCAGCGCGTCAGCCTGCCGGTTGGCGGCGTGCAGGGCACGCATGAGCAGGGTGGCCAACGCCTCGTTGTACGGATGGGCCGTCGTCAGGGAGAACAGTTCGGCCAGGGCATCGGCGTGCCGCCCGGAACGGAGCTGACAGTCGGCCTTCTCCTGCATGGCCGCGAGCAGCTGCTCGGTGAGCCGCAGCCGCTCGCCCTCCGCGAAGGGGCCCGGTATCCCGGCCAAGGGCTCACCGCGGAACAGTTCCAACGCGCGGGACCACGCGTCCACCGCGCCGCTCAGGTCCCCGGAGTTCTTCGCGGCGTGACCGGCGGTGCGGGCCTCCTCCCACCGCGCCACATCCACATCCACGTCCGCATACGCACTGCCGGGAGCGAAGCGATATCCGCCGCGCACGGTCTCGATCACGGAGTGCGTCTCCCCGTGCACATCCAGGCGGCGGCGTAACCGATGTACGTATACGGGGATCACCCTGGTCCCCGTGCCGGGCGGCTCCGTCCCCCACACCCCGTCGAGCAGTTGCTGCCTGCTGACCGTCCTCCCGGGCCGCAACAGCAGGGCGACCAGGAGCGCCTGCTCCCGCACCGGCCCGAGCTCCAGACCGCCGTCGCCGCGCCGGGCCTGGGGCGGCCCGAGCAGAGCGAAGTGAAGGCGCGGGTTCTGCGGGTTCACTTCCGTGGACAACTCGCTCGGAATCGGCACGCCGCGAGACTACCCACCGCTTGATCGCCCCCATCCCGTTCCTACGGCGACCCCCACAACACCTGCACGCCCATCTCGTACCTGCCGGCGTCGGTAGCGAAGAGGTTGTTCCATCGCCCGCACCTCGATCATGGGCGGAGCCCCAACTGGTCCCTACACTCATGGAGTCAATGCCGTGGAGGACCCATGAGACGCGCACTCATACTCGCCCTGGCGGTCATGTCTGCCGCCCTGCTCGCAGCGTGTGCACAGGAGAAGCCCGAACTGCGCCCGACCAGGTCAGCCGGGGAAGGTGCCTGGTACGAGAGCACCAAGGCCGAGCGCCACGAATACTGTGAGGCCTACCGGGCGCATGACCCGCAGCGCCCCATCAGCATCCCGACGTACGCGTCGGAGGAGTCGAGAGATGAGTTCGCCGACGACTTCTACAACGTGCTGAAGAAGAAGTGTTGAGCAGGCGGATTCGGCGCACGAAGGATTGCCATGGCCTGGACTAATTCCCGCGAGTGATCTCGGTCATGAACGCGGATCCCAGGGGTCGCACCCGCCGCCCTCTGCGAGATCGTCGACGAGATTCCCATCGGGCGATAGCTCGGCGCGGCCGGGCTGCTCGAAGTCGCTGGCTGATCAAGAGAACAGGCCGGAGCTATCCTCGCGTCAAGCGGAGGGGGCTTCATGGAACGGCAGTGGCCGGAAGGGGCGAGCGCCGATCCCGGGGCGGCGAGGGCTCGCTACAACGCGGATATGCGGGCATCACGCAAAGCCGTCCGTGAGGTTCTTAACGTGGAGATGCCCATTGCGCACATGGGTCTGGCAATCGTGGTGATCGCGACTGCGTTCGCGGCCATGCTCTGGTCGCTAAGGGCAGGGTTGGTCCTCGCGGGAGGCTTCGCAGCGCTGTTCCTTGTCGCTCTGGCAGTGGCACTGCTAAGGGGGCGCCGCAGCTGGAGTGCGGTGCGCACTGCATACAAGTTCACGTTCGGCTGGGCGAATTGGGCGTGGGCGTGACCGCCCGGGTTCAGAGCTGCTTCTCCTCGTAGCACTTCCACTGTTTGTCGGCGTCGTCCTTTCGCGCCACCGCGTCGCGGGACTGGTATTGCCAGCTGCACACCAGTGTCGGATCGACACTCGTACGGCAAACCCAGCTGTGCGGAGGGCTGGACCTGGCCGTGACCTTGTGGGTCAGCGGATACTTGTGGTGGCAGTACCCCGGCAGGTTGTCGACGCCTTTCTTCGTATCGCGCCCGGAAGCCGTGATGCACACGCCGCTGTTCGGGTCGTTGGGATCGGTGAATTTCATGGTGTCGTCTTCCCTGTCCCACCGCTTGTCGCAGGCGTCCCCCAGGTTGATCGGGGATTGGCAGCCCATCTGTTGGGCCCCTTTGAATTCGTACGAGGCGCAGTAGCCGGACAGGTCCACGCCGCCCAGTTCCTTCGCCTCGCTGGTCCGGTGAGCCATCAAGTACCCGCCGAGCGTGAGCCCTGTGGAGATCGCCCCTGCCACCACGAAAACCAGGATGGCCTTCCACCACTTCCTGCCGGAGAGCCAGTGCGGCCAACGGATCTGTCGCCCGTCGACCAGGATGGTGACAGCTCCGGCTGCCATGCCAACGATCACGCCTATGAGACCAAGCACCCCGTTACCTCCTCGCGGTAACAACACCATCGCCCGATGCGGTGCGTCACTCCCTGATACTGAGTTCAACATTGCGGCGTCAAGGTATGAGCAGGCATCAGAGATTTGTGCGCTGGGGAAATGCATAGCCAGAGCAGGGCGGACGGGTGCGCAGCAGACGTCCGGGCCGGCTGGAGTCTCGTAGAGGTCTGGGGCGTCGAACCCTCCAACTACCGTGCAACGGCACCGGAGATCACAGACTTCGCTCCGGTCCCCAACGCCCAGATCGCATGCTCGATGAGCGACCTGATTCAGTGCCTCGCAACCAACCGCCAAGCTCTGGCCGCGAAGCTCTGGCGGCCACGGGCTGCGCTCCGCTCCGCCGGGCCTACCTCAGTCGATGAACCGGACCGACGTCACCATTACGCGGAGCCAAGGATCGGTGATGGAACGAATACGCAGAACTCGTTACCCTCCGGGTCGGCAACTACGACCCAGCGAAATCCGTGTTCGCTCTGTTCTTCAGAGATCTTCTGGGCACCAAGCTGTTTGAGGCGATCGACCTCGGCGTCCAGGTCTTCGGTGTCGAAGTCGAGGTCAAGATGCATCCGGTTCTTGCCCTGCTTTGACTCCGGGACTTGCTGCAGGAGAAGCGTCGGCGCCGGTGCGGGGCCAACCAAGCTCAGATAGGGCGGTCCGTCGAAGCCGCGCCGATAGTCCAGTGGCGCGAGCGCAGCAAGCCAGAACTCCGCTTGCGCCTCGATGTCAAGACAGTCCAGTGTCACGACGATCTGCATGGCGAAACGGTAGGGGGCTCAGCCCACGTTGACGACCCGTTTTCGACCCACCACGATGATGACAACCACAAAGGCCGCGGGGCGTTACGCGCGCGGTCCAGGAAGCAGATCACCGCATCACGTCGGTGCTTCAGATCAGGGAAAACGCCGGCGAACAGTCGAGCGCGTCACACCTGCGGATGCGTCGAGGTCCACCAGGCACCAGGCCGTGAGGCGGGCAGCCACGTCAGGATCGGCGTCAGCATGCAGTCGTACTCGTCCTGGACGAGGTCGGCCACGCCGATCGGGGGCATGGCGCCAGGACGGCACGCCGCCAAGTGATCATCCGGTGACGGTTTCTGGGTCGCCCCTGGGCGTGCGAGGCCGCCCGACGGTGACAAATGGCGACGGATAGTGACAGTTCCGCTACGGCGGGCCCCGCAGAAAGCCCAGTTCAGGGCCTCGCACCGATACTGGTTTCCGCCAGGCGGTGGCTGTACGGCAAGATGGGGTGTATCTGCCCTCACGCGGTGGAGCCGCAGCACGCGGGCCCCTTACTGCGACACACACTTCGACTGCCGGACGGTTTCTCTTGGCTGAGTTCATCTACTCCATGCGCAAGACGCGCAAGGCGCACGGCGACAAGGTGATCCTCGACGACGTCACCCTGGACTTCATTCCTGGCGCGAAGATCGGCGTCGTCGGGCCGAACGGTGCCGGTAAGTCGACCGTCCTGAAGATCATGGCGGGGCTTGAGCAGCCGTCGAACGGTGACGCCGTCCTCATGCCCGGCTTCAGCGTCGGCATCCTCATGCAGGAGCCCAAGCTCGACGAGTCCAAGACCGTTCTGGAGAACGTGCAGGACGGCGCCGCCGAGGTCATGGGCAAGCTCAAGCGCTTCAACGAGGTCGCCGAGCTCATGGCGACCGACTACAGCGACGAGCTCATGGACGAGATGGGCAAGCTCCAGGAGGACCTCGACCACGCCGACGCGTGGGACCTCGACGGTCAGCTGGAGCAGGCCATGGACGCCCTGGGCTGCCCGCCCGGCGACTGGCCCGTCGACAACCTCTCCGGTGGTGAGAAGCGCCGCGTCGCGCTCTGCAAGCTGCTCATCGAGGCGCCCGACCTGCTGCTCCTCGACGAGCCCACCAACCACCTCGACGCCGAGTCCGTGAACTGGCTGGAGCAGCACCTCGCCCAGTACAAGGGCGCCGTCGTGGCCGTCACCCACGACCGGTACTTCCTGGACAACGTCGCCGAGTGGATCCTCGAGCTCGACCGCGGCCGCGCGATCCCCTACCAGGGCAACTACTCCACGTACCTGGAGAAGAAGTCCGAGCGCCTCAAGGTCGAGGGCAAGAAGGACGAGAAGCGGCAGAAGCGGCTCAAGGAAGAGCTGGAGTGGGTGCGGTCCAACGCCAAGGGCCGCCAGACCAAGTCCAAGTCGCGTCTCGCTCGCTACGAGGAGATGGCCGCCGAGGCCGACAAGATGCGGAAGCTGGACTTCGAGGAGATCCAGATCCCGCCGGGCCCGCGTCTGGGCAGCATGGTCGTCGAGGTCGAGCACCTCAGCAAGGCGTTCGGCGACAAGGTGCTCATCGACGATCTGTCGTTCACGCTGCCGCGCAACGGCATCGTCGGTGTCATCGGCCCGAACGGTGCCGGTAAGACCACCCTGTTCAAGATGCTGCAGGGCTTCGAGGAGCCGGACTCCGGTTCCATCAAGGTCGGCGACACCGTCAAGATCAGTTACGTCGACCAGAACCGCTCCAACATCGACCCGAAGAAGACCCTTTGGGCCGTGGTGAGCGACGAGCTCGACTACATCAACGTCGGCCAGGTCGAGATGCCGTCGCGCGCGTACGTCTCCGCGTTCGGGTTCAAGGGCCCTGACCAGCAGAAGCCGGCGGGTGTCCTCTCCGGTGGTGAGCGCAACCGGCTGAACCTCGCGCTCACCCTCAAGCAGGGCGGCAACCTGCTGCTCCTTGACGAGCCGACGAACGACCTCGACGTCGAGACGCTGAGCTCGCTGGAGAACGCGCTTCTCGAGTTCCCGGGTTGCGCCGTGGTCGTCTCCCACGACCGGTGGTTCCTGGACCGAGTGGCCACGCACATCCTCGCCTACGAGGGTGAGTCCAAGTGGTTCTGGTTCGAGGGCAACTTCGAGTCCTACGAGAAGAACAAGATCGAGCGGCTCGGTGCCGACGCGGCCCGTCCGCACCGCGCCACCTACAAGAAGCTGACCCGCGGCTGATGGCTCGCCACGTATACGCCTGCCCCCTGCGTTGGGCCGACATGGACGCGTACGGACACGTCAACAACGTCGTGTTCCTCCGGTACTTGGAGGAAGCCCGTATCGATTTCCTGTTCCGGCCCGACAAGGACTTCCAGCAGGGGTCCGTCGTGGCGCGCCATGAGATCGACTACAAGCGGCAGTTGGTGCACAGGCACCGGCCCGTGGACATCGAGCTGTGGGTCAGCGAGATAAAGGCCGCGTCGTTCACGCTCGCCTATGAGGTCAGGGACGAGGACGTGGTGTACGTGCGCGCCTCGACGGTCGTCGTGCCGTTCGACTTCGAGGCGCAGCGGCCGCGCCGGATCACCGCCGAGGAGCGGGAGTTCCTGGGCGAGTACCGGGACGACGGCGCTGAGCGTGCGGAGGCGCTCGTCGCATGAGCGAGCCCGTGCTGTTTCTGGCCGACCGGGGGGAGGCGGCGGATCTCGCCGCCTTCCTCGGCCGGCTGCTGCACTACGACAAGGCGGCCGCCGTGCGGCTGCGGGCGCAGGCCGGTGGCCAGGCGCTCGCGGTGTTCGGGCGGCCGCCCTCGTTCGAGGTGCTGGCCGTGCGTACGGCGCGGCTGCTCAAGCCGTACGAGGACGGGATCGCGGACACCCTCGATGTGACGGTGTCCGCGGGGGAGTTGCTCGACACCCTCGATGAGGGGACCGCCACCGCCACGGTTCCCGCCGCCGTCACCGGGCCGCCCTGGGCCGGGGTGCTGCCGCCGCTCAGTGGCTGGGAGCGGGTGGCCGGGTTCCCGGACGCCGACGCGCTGCGTGCGCTCGTGAAGGCGGCCGTGGCCGAATTCCGGGCGCGGGTCGAGGAGTTGGCGCCCGAGGCGCGGACCCGCGGCGAACTCGACCGCATCGGCGGCGAGGTCTGGTCGCGGGAGATCGGCGCGAGCGGGGCCCCGGTGCGGATCGTGCACGCCGCGGCCTCCCTCGGCTTCCTGCGTGGGGCCGAGGTCGACCTGCTGGCGGCGGGGGCGTGGGTGCGGTTGCGCTCCGCTTATGGGTCCGTGGCTGTGCGGAGGGCGTCCGCCACGTTGGGTGGGCTCTCCGTTAGCCCCTTGTGAGGGGGAGCCGAGACGGGGTTGCGGTCGCGGGGCTCTGCCCCGGACCCCGCTGCTCAATCGCCGCAGGGGCTTAATAGTGGGTGTGTCAGCCCTCTGTGTTCACCATTGATGCCGCCGCGTACGTCAGGTAGTTCCAGAGCGTCCGCTCGTGTTCCTCGGAGAGGCTCAGTTCCTCCACCGCCACCCGCATGTGCTTCAGCCACGCGTCGTGCGCCGCGCGGTCGACCTGGAACGGGGCGTGCCGCATCCGCAGGCGCGGGTGGCCGCGGTTGTCGCTGTACGTGCGGGGGCCGCCCCAGTACTGGATGAGGAACAGCGCGAGGCGCTCCTCGGCCGGGCCCAGGTCCTCCTCCGGGTACATGGGGCGCAGCAGCTCGTCCTGTGCGACGCCCTCGTAGAAGCGGTGCACGAGGCGGCGGAACGTCTCCTCGCCACCCACCTGCTCGTAGAACGTCTGCTCCTGAAGCGTGTCGCGCGGGATCTCAGTCACCCGTCCATGGTCTCAGACGCACCGGCCGGGGACCGGAGTCCTAGGACCCCGACAGCCGCGGAGCGGGGGTCGCCGTTTCCCGGTTGTCGCAGGACAGTGGACATATGGGCGCAGAGCACACCCGAGACCTCGAGCAGCTCGCCGCACGGGCGCGGGCCGGACTCGTGCGCGAGATCGATCACAGCGGGGCCTGGGACGCCGACCCGGTCTGGCGGGAGGCGTTCGCGGAGGTGCCGCGCCACCTCTTCGTGCCGTACTACTTCGTGGGCGTGCCCGGCGGCTACGAGCGGCTGTGGGGCGAACACCCCGACCCCGGGCGGCGCGAGCGCTGGCTGCGCGGTGCCTACGCCGACGAGCCGCTGGCCACCCGGCTGCGCGACGGCGAGCTGGTCTCCTCCAGCAGCCAGCCGTCCCTGATGGCACGGATGCTCGCGGAGCTGCGGGTACGGGACGGGGACCGGGTCCTGGAGATCGGTGCGGGCACCGGATACAACGCGGCGCTGCTCGCGCACCGGGTCGGTGCGGGGAACGTCACGTCCGTCGATCTCGATCCGGAGATCGCCGAGTCCGCCCGGACCCATCTCGCCGCCGCCGGCTACCGGCCGACCGTCGTCGCGGGCGACGGGGCGCGCGGCTGCCCGGAGCGGGCGCCGTACGACAGGGTCATGGCGACGTGCGCGCTGCGTTCGGTGCCGGTGGGGTGGCTCGGCCAGTGCGTGGCAGGCGCGCGCATCCTCGCGCCCCTGTCGACCGGGCTCGTGGCCCTCGATGTGCGGGACGTGGCGGGGCGGTACGCGCAGGGGCGGTTCCTGCACACCTCCGCCTACTTCATGGCGCTGCGCGGCGGCGCGGACCGGGCGCCGGAGCCGCAGGCCGGAGGGTTGCCGCACCCCGTGCTGCGCGACGAGTTGTTCCGGTTCCTGCTGACGCTGACGTCGGGCCGCCTGGACCCGCACGACGCGCTCACGCTGTGGGAACGGGAGGGCCGGCCCGAGCGCGAGCGGTTCGGGGTGACCGTGCGGGGCGAGCGCCAGTGGGCCTGGCTGGACGATCCGGACGGACCCCACACATGGGAGTTGCCGGGCACCAGCTAGGTGCCCGGCAACGTCCTACGACTGCGTGTGCTCAGCCGCGCCGGATCGTGATCGTCGTCCACGCTCCGACGTGCACCCGGTCACCGTCCTGCAGCGGCACGGGGACGAACGGCTGGATCGGTTCGTCGCCGTTGTTGACGGTCGTGCCGTTCGTCGAGTTCTGGTCGACGACCGCCCACGTGCCGTCCGGCTGCTGCACGAGCACCGCGTGCTGGTGCGAGACGCCCGGGTCCTCCGGCGGCACCGACAGGTCGATGTCGGGGGACTCCCCGGTGGAGTGCCGGCGCCGGCCGATCGACAGCTGGTTCCCGGTGAGCGGGCGCTGCTGCTCCGGCGAGTACGCGGGCAGGTTCAGGCCCGAGGCCTCGGGGCCGCTGCGCTGCATCATCGCCATGAAGTAGTCGCGGTCCGGGCCGATCGTCGCCGACCACGTCATCGGGGCGTGCTGCTGCTGGGGATGCTGCTGGAACGGCGGCGGGGTCGTCGAGGGCGCCGACGGGTCCGACGACGGAGGCGGAAGCATCCAGTCGTCCCCGTTCGACCCACCGGGACCACCCGGGCCGCCGTGACCACCGTGACCGCCGAACGACGGGTTGGGCGGCGGGGGCGGCGGGCCCTGCGGGTCATGGTGCTGCGGGAAGCCGGGCGGCGGGGGCTGCATGGGCCCCGGCTGCACTGGCTGCGCCGGTCCTTGCGGCGGACCCGGCTGGCCGTGCGGACCCGGCGGCGGACCCGGCTGCGCGGGCGGAGCCGGGGCGGGGGCCGGAGCCTGCTGCTGGAAGCCCTGCGGGGCACCGCCACCGGTCTCGTACGGGCCGGGGTTCTCGAAGGACGGCGGGGGCGGCGGCGGGGCCTGGCCCGACGGCTCGGTCCCGAACGGGGACGGCGGGATCGGCTCAGCGGGCCGGTTGATCTGCGAGGGCCGCGAGCCCTGGTACTCGTACGAGTCCGGTCCCGGCGGCTGCTGCTGGAAGTGCAGCGCCGGATTCGGGCCCTGCGGCTCCTGGTGCTGCTGGTGCGGCGGGAAGCCGGGCGCACCGGGGCCGCCCTGGCCGCCCGACGTGGGCAGCGGCGGGTTCGGGGCCGCGGGCGTGTACGACGTCGCCGTGTTCGTGAGGAAGTTCCAGCGGCACTCCTCGCAGAACGGCGCGCCGCCCTCACGCGGCGTGCGGCACTGCGGGCACAGTTCGGGCGTGCCGGCCCCACCCTGCGGCGCCTGCGGCGCGGCCGGCTGCGGATAGCCGTAACCGGCGGCCGGGGGCGGCGGAGGGGGCGGGGGCACGGCACCGGCCATGCGGTGACCGCAGACCTCGCACCAGTCTTCGGAACCCGACTGGTGTCCGTTCGGGCAGGTCGGCATGTCGGCGCTTCCCCCTCTCCTTCATGTGCAAGCAGAGCTTGCCGTAGTGCGTGGTGGTTACTTTTTGACGCGAACCGTCTTGGTCGACCGGGTTTCGAGAGTCATCTCGTCGGCCTCCGCGACCTTCGCTTTCAATCGAACAGTACCTTCCGCGGCGTCCACCACGTCCACCACCTTCGAAAGCAGCTTGGCCGTATCCGCGTTCCCCGAGAGGGCCGCGAGTTGTACCGCACGGCCCAGCTTCGCGGTCGCCCCGTCCGCATCGCCCGATTTTCGGGCGTCAAGTCCCTGCTGGATGACTTGTGCCAGTTCGGCCTGGCCCGTGTAGTGGGCAACCTGCGGGTTGATCGACGTAGAGGCTGCCATGTCGTCCGTCCACACCGCACGGACGAGACCTTGCGAGAGGGTCTGCGCCGAGCCGTCCGGCTGCGGGATCACCAGGGAGACGCGGGCGGCGAGCATCTCCTGGCCGATATCGGCGTCCGGGACCTGCACGCACACGTGGTAGTCGCGGGACTCGTCGCCCCAGGAGCCGGTGGGGTAGTCGCCGGCCCGGGGGCCCGCCTCGGTGCGGCGCTCCGTCAACTCCTCGACGGTGGGCGCGACTTGCTTCACGAACTTGATCTCGGAGCCGAGCGGGGTCCACAGGCGCAGGGCGACGTCCGCGATCTCCTTGCCCATCGCCGTCTCCATCATCTGCGTGAAGTCCTCGGCGAGATGGGCCGGGTCGGCAACGATGTCGGCGGTGCCGAGGAGGGCGGAGGCGATGCCCGTGACCTCTTTCACCTCCCAGTCCGTGCCGACGCCGCGGGCGTCACAGGTGAAGCGGCCCGCGCCCGCGTCGAGCGCCGCCCGCAGATCCTCCGGCGACTCGTGTTCGTTGCGGCCGTCGGTGAGCAGGATGCCGTGCCTGATCGGCACGTCCGCCGAGGCCAGGAGTTGGTCGGCCAGCCGCAGCCAGGTGCCGATCGCGGTGCCGCCGCCCGCGGAGAGCTTGCGCAGCGCCTGCTTGGCCTGCCCACGGGTGGTCATGTCCGCGACGGCCAGTCGCCCGTTACCCGGGTAGACCTCCTTGGCCACATGGGTGCCGGCGATCACCGCGAAGTGCACGCCGTCGCGCAACGCGTTGATCGCCGCGGCCGAGGCCTCGCGCGCGCCGCGCATCTTGGTGGGCGGGTAGTCCATCGATCCGGAGCAGTCCACCATCAGCGCGACGGCGGCGTCCGTACCACCGGCAGGGCTGAAGAGGTGCGGCGCGCTGACCGCGCCCCCCACGGTGCCGCCCCCCGTCGAGGTCACCGTGACGATCGCGTTGACCTCGCGACCGCCCTCCGGCAGATATTCGTTCTGGTAGACCTCGACGGCGAACTGCGGAACGTGCGATTTCGAGAAATTTGCCATGGTGTCATGTCCCCCCTGAACAAGACCATTTGTGCGGCTTTCCCGCGCTACGCCGATCCTGCCCCCGACTGCGGCACAGGGAACGGCAGCACCGCCACTGTTACGTTGTCGTGGCCCCCGCCGTCGAGGGCGTGGCCGACCAGGACCTGGGCACTGTGCAGCGGGTTCCGCGCCGCGTCCGCGGGCAGCACGCGGGCCATCTCGTCGACGGACTCCGCGTAGTTCCACAGCCCGTCGGTGCAGACCACGACCACTCCCGGGCGGTCCGGCTTGAACGACGCGGTGTGCGGCTCCAGTTCGTACGCGTCCGCGCCGAGCCAGCCCGTGATCGCGTGCGCCCGCTCGTCCGCGTACGCCTCCGCCTCGCTCATCAGGCCCGCCGCGACCATCTGCGCGGCCCACGAGTCGTCCTCGGTGAGCCGGGCCGCGGGTGCCTCGCGGTCGTCGGGCACCCAGTAGGCGCGGGAGTCGCCGATCCAGCCGACGACGAGCAGCTCCTTGGTGACGACAGAGGCGACGAAGGTGCACGCCGGCGCGTTCTGGTGCGGCTTGTGCTCGCGGGCCGTCTCGGGCTCCTCAGCAAGCGCGTTGACCGCCTCGGCGGCCGCGACGATCGACTCGTGCATGGCCTGCTGCGGGTGGGTGCCGCGCGGCAGCGCCTCGTGCAGCGCCTCGGTGGCGGCGCGGGTCGCGGCGAGCGACGCGTCGTCGGGCCGGGTCGCCGATGACACCCCGTCACAGACCACGGCGACGACGGCCGCGGAGCCGTCGGGCAGGGCGGCCGAGGAGATCGCGAAGGAGTCCTCGTTCCTGTGGTGGCGCAGGCCCCGGTCGCTGACCGCGGCGACCGCGTCCAACTCCTGCTCCATGTGGTCGCGTTCGCGGGGCTGGGCGTGGCCGCAGTTCTCGCAGTAGCCGTCCGGGTCGACGTGCCCGGCGCGGCACGCCACGCACAGCTTGGTGCCGGCCGGGGGCGTCGAGGCCAGTTCCTCGGGCGTCGCGGTGCGGGGGTCGGGTGCGGCGATCCTGAACTCCTCGTCGGACGGCGGGCCGTCGAAGCGTACGTCGGCCGGGAGTTCGGAGCCGCCCGAGTCCGTGCCCTGCAGATCTGTAGGCAGGTGCACCGGGGCGGGCAGGTCCGAACTGTCCAGCTCGGGGGCGGCGGGCCACTCCACGGAAGCGGGCTCTTCGGGTTCCTCGGCGGCGTCGCGCCCGGCCTCCGGCGCGCCCGACCGCGGCGGACGCCCGGTCGCGGAAAGGTCGTATCCGCATGCCCCGCAGAAGCGATCGGCCTCTTCCAGAGGCTCCTCGCAGCTGGGACACACTGACATAGCGGCCGCCTTGTGCGTCTGCGACATCCTCACACCCACGTCCGGGGGCGGTAGCGGTTGGCCCGCTCCACCAGTTCGATCCTCTCCTCGCCGCGCTGAGCGAGCCTGGCCAGAGTCCGGTACGAGCGTTCAAGACCGAGGCGGAGGCCGCGCTCGTCCAGATCGCTGCCGAGCACCACCGTGCGCACGGGGTCCTGTGGCGGACCGGAACCCTGCCTACCGGAGAGTACCCAGTCCAGCGCCGTGCCGAGCACCTCGGTGGACAACTGCTCGCGGCGCACCGCGTCGAGGCCGAACGCGTCGAGCGCCTCGACCTGTCCCGCGGCGGCCGTCAGGTCGTGCAGCAACGGGTCCCCGTTCGCCCCCTGAGCCGTCCGGCCCCGCAGCCGCGAGCGCACCGCGGCGACCCGCGCCGCCGTGTAGTGGATCGACGACTCGGGCACCGACTCCAGGGTGCGGACCGCGCCGCCCCGGTCACCGGAGGCGAGCTGCACGCGCGCGAGGCCGAACGCCGCGCTGACGTAGCTCGGATCCGTCGACCACACCAGGCGGTAGTACTCCGCCGCGTTGTCGAGCTGGCCGAGCACCTCCGCGCAGACGCCGAGCGCCAGCTTCGGCGCGGGCTCGCCGGGGAACGCGTCGTAGATCGCGTCGAAGGACAGCGCCGCGTTCGTGTGGTCACCGGTCGCGAGCGCCGCGACGCCCCGGTACCAGACCACCCGCCAGTCGTCGGGATGGTCGGTCTCAAGGGCCGCCAAGCCGCGCGCCGCCGAGTCGAGCTCGCCCATTTCGAGGCGGGCCCGCAGCTCGCGCAGGCGCAGTTCGAGGGAGTCGGCGGGCGCCGCGTGCAGGGCCGCGATCAGCTCACCGGGGGCCGAGGCCATGAGGCCCGCGAGGAACCCGGCGTTCGGATCGCCCGGATCGACGCGCGGCACCGGGAGCGCGAGCGCGGTGCCCTGCGCCTGCAGCGGCTTGACGATCTCGGCGGCCGACGGCGGCAGGGCGGGCGCGGCGGGCGGCGGCAGCAGTGCGGCCGCCGCCTTCCGCGGGCCCCGGCCGTTGCGGGCGCGCACGGGGGTCTCCCGCGCCCCGAGCGGCGACACCTCGCCCGCGAGCAGGCCGAACAACTCCGTGTCCGTGACCTTCACCTCGGGGCCGAACAGCGTGGAGAGGGCGGGCCTCGGCCGGTTCGTCTGCAGCGCGACGACCTCGCGCAGGACGCCCGTCAGCTGCTCGGCCATCTCCTGCGCGGAGGCGAAGCGGCGGGCCGGGTCCGGGTCGGTGGCGCGCACGAGGAGCCGGTAGAACGACTCGTACCTGCGGAACACCTCGATGTTGTCGGGGTCGGGCAGGGAGTCCACGAACACGTTCGTATAGCCCTGGAAGTCGAAGGTGAGCAGGGCGAGCGTACGGGCCACCGTGTAGAGGTCCGAGGCGATGGAGGGCCCCAGCTCGGCGACCTCGGGCGCCTGGAAGCCGACGGTCCCGTAGATCGCGCTCTCGTCGTCGTCCATCCTGCGGACCGCGCCCATGTCGATGAGCTTGAGCTGGTCCTCGGTCTGGATCGCGTTGTCGACCTTGAAGTCGCAGTAGAGGAGATTGCGGCTGTGCAGATGGCCGAGCGCCTCAAGGGCCTCGATGCCGTACGCGCACGCCTGCTCCACCGGCAGCGGGTCCCGCCTGCCCTCGGGGGTGCGCCGCTCGTTGGCGATCTCCTTGAGGGACTTGCCGCCCACGTACTCCATGACGATGTAGCCGTCCAGGGAGCCGGTGCGCTGGTCGAGGTGCTCGACGAAGTTGTAGATGCGGACGATGTTGGAGTGCTCGATCTCCGCGAGGAAGCGGCGCTCCGAGATCGCGGCGGCCATCGCGTCCTGGTCGCCCGTGTCCAGCAGGCCCTTGAGGACCACCCAGCGGTCGGACACGGCGCGGTCGACGGCGAGGTAGACCCAGCCGAGGCCGCCGTGCGCCAGACAGCCCACCACCTCGTACTGACCGTGCACGATGTCGCCCGTGTCGAGCTTCGGCACGAAGGAGTACGGGTGGCCGCACTTGGTGCAGAACCCTTCCGTGCGGCCGGGGCGCTCGCCCCGCGAACGGCCCACCGGGGCGCCGCAGTCGGACCGCGAGCAGAACCGCTTCCGCTCGGGCACCTCGGGGTGCTCCTGCACCATCGCGCGCGGATCGGGCCGCGGCACGTCCGGCACGTGGACCAGGCCGACGCCGAGCCGCGCCCGGCCCGAACCGCTCGCGCCCGCCCCGGAGCTGCGCACCGACACCGAGCGCGACGTCGAACTCCCCGAAAGGGAGCGGGAGAGCCGGCCCGACACCGACCTGCGGGACTGCGAGGAGCGCGAGGAGGACCGGGACGAGGCCCGCGAGCTGGAGCCGGAGCTCTGCGACCCGCGATGCCCGCCACCGGCGATCCCGGTCGGCGGCGACGCCACCATCCCGGTCTGCGACACGACCGGGGCGAGCCCGCACATGTCGCAGTACAGCTCGCCGCCGCCCATGTCCTCGTAGGAACCGGTACAGCCGGGCCGCTGGCAGGACGACGCCGCGGCCGGCGAGGCCACGGGGGAGGCCTGCGGTCGGGCGGCGGGCCGGTGCGTGGGGGCGCTGCCCCCGTAGGTGCCGCCGGCCGCCTGCGGTTTCAGGCCGCACGTGTTGCAGTACAGCTCCCCGCCCATGTCCTCGTACGAGCCCGTACAACCCGCTCTGCCGCATTTCTGTGGCGCCACGCTCACGACTCCCCCCTGGCCGTTCTGTCGGCGGGCGCGGACAGCGCGTCCGCCGCCGCCCGTTGATACCGCAGCACCGCCGCTTCCGCGGCCCGCAGATTGCAGGGCGCGCTCCACAGCATGCGCCGTGCCGCGTCGTACCGCTCCACCAGGAACGGATCCTCGGCGAAACCGAGCCTGGCGACCTTCGCCTTGTACGCGTCGAGCCGCCCGCGCAGCTCGGCGCGGACCGCCAGCGGGGCGGTCACCGCCGTCAACTCGGCGCGGGCGCGCAGCAGTTCGTCCTCCGCCTTCGACTCCAGCGACTCCAGGAGCGGCGAGAGCCGGTTCCACTGGCCGTGCCTGCGGTACTCGGCCGCCGTCGCCAACTGCTCCTGGAGCACCGTCGGCGGGCCCGACACCGCGGGCACGTCGGAACCGGCTATCTTCGCGAGCACCTCGCCGCGCGCCGACCGCGCCTCGGCGAGCGTGCGGTCCGCGCGCGACAGCACGTCCCGCAGCCGGCCGAGCCGCACCTCCGCGTCCTGTCGCACGCCGAGCACGGCCTCGATCTCCCGGCGCACATCCTCCAGGGCGCGGGCCGCACGGTCGTATGCCGTGGTGTCGGGGCGGCCGCCGCCGGGCGCCGAACTCCCGGCGGCTCTCTGCCAGTACGTGAGCGGGTCCGAGACCACTTCCTCGCGCAGCCGGGTCAGCGAGCCGGTGATCTGCTCCAGGTCGTCGCCCGCCGGGTGCTCACCGGGACGCACTCCTACGGAGTGCGCGAGCTGCCGGGTGCGGGCCAGCTCGGCGGCGAGCATGTCGATGCGGGCGGGCAGCGCCGACCACACCGCGTCGGCGGCCACCACCATGTCGAGGGACGACGCGTACAGCGTGTTCATCCGGTCGACGAGCGCCGCGAGCGTGAACTGCTCGGACAGCTTCGCGGGCCCGGTGATCGAGGGCGAGGTGCCGCCCGCGCCCGGGCCGGGCGCGATGGTGACGGACTCGCCGCGCAGCAGCTCCGTCAGCTCCGACAGGTCGCCACGGCTGGGCAGCCGGCGCCGCGAGCGGATCTCCCGCGCCGTGCGCAGCGCGTCCGCGTACGCGTCGAAGTACGCCCACAGCAGCGTGATCTCCTGGTCGGCCGCGGCCCAGCGCTCCTGTGTCGCCCCGGTCAGCCGGGCGCCCTCCAGGAGTCTGCGCCCCGCGTGGTCCTGCAGGGCGAGCAGGGACGTCTCGATCGCTTCGTGCTCCGCGCCGAGCCGGGCCAGGGCACGGTCCACCTCGTCCCGGTCCATCACTGGGCCGGCGGGTCCCGCGACGCCCATCGATCACCTCTCGCTTTTCCGAGTCTTCGTCAAGTCCCTGCCGCGCTGCGTGTCCTGCCGAGCGTTACTTGTACTTCGGTGCGGGCGGCCCCGAAGAGGAGCCGAGCGCCGGCTTCAGCCAGCGGTCGTAGGAGTCCTGCCAGCCGTCCGACTTGCGGTAGTCCACCAGCACCTGGTTGACCCGGCGCACCAGGTCGTCCGCGCCCTTCTTCATGGCGACGCCGTAGAACTCCTTGGTGTACGGATCGCCCTTGAGCTCCACCGTCGGGTCCTGCGCGGCCTGGCTCGCCGCGAGCGCGCCGTCGGTGACCACCGCGTCGACCTCGCCGAGCTGCAGCCGCACCAGGCAGTCCAGCTGGTTCGGCACGGTCGTGGAGATGTCGGTGCTCTGCGGGAGGCCGCCTTCGTCCACCGGCTTCTTCTTGCCGTCCTCCAGCGACGACGCGGCCGTCGAACCGGTCGCCGTGCAGACCCGCTTGCCCGCGAGCGACGCCCCGTACCCCTTGATGTCCGAGGTCTTCGGGGCGAGCACCTGCTGGCCGGTCTGGAAGTACGCCGTGGAGAACGCGACGTCCTTGAGGCGGTCGCAGCTGATGGTCATCGTGCGGACCACCATGTCGACGTCGCCGCGCTGGATCGCCGGGATGCGCTCGTTCGTGGGGATGGCGCGGAAGCGGACCGCCTTCCGGTTGCCGAGGATCTCGCCGGCGATCTCGTGCGCGAGATCGATGTCGAAGCCCTCCAACTCGCTGTTCTTCGCCGAGCTGTTGGGGTCGCGGTAGCCCCAGCGGAAGCTGTTCTGGTCGACGCCGACCGAGAGGTAGCCGCGGTCCTTGACGGCCTGCACCGCGCTGCCGCTCTCGCTGCTCGAGGGGGAGAGGCTGCGCTCCGGCTCCTTGCCCTTCACCGAGGGGTCGCAGTCCTCCGCCCTGGCCTGCCGGCCCTCTGCGACGCCACCGGAGGCGTAGCTCGTCGTGCCGCTGTCCGAGGGGCGCTGCTGCTGGGTCAGCGGGAGCAGCAGCGCGAACACCGCCGTCAGGGCGCAGGCGACCGCCATGGCGGCCACGCCGCCCCAGCCGCGCAGAGTCACCTTCCGCGCGGTCCTTCGCTCGTCCATCGCCGCACCCCCTCTCACCGGTACTCCGAAAGCCTGCGTCCGATGCCGAACACCGCGCCGGCCGCGGCGAGCACGGCCAATGCCGCGGCGCCCACGGGCAGTCCGGTCATCGCGTCGAGACCGCCGCTCGCCTTGTCACTGAACTGACGCTGCTCGTGCACGAGGGCCGTGTCCAGATTCTTGTCCACCAGATCGAAGCATTCACCTGTCGGCTTGTCCTTCTTCGAACCGATGATCTTGTCGAGCGCGCCCTGGTAGTTGCCGGAGTCGTCCTGCTCGCGCGCGTCCTGGTGACGCTTGCGCCACTCCTTCATGCTGTCGTTCGCCTTGGTCACGGGCGCGCGGCCCGTGGTGTCGCCCTCGCCGTCGGCGAGCGAGTACGCGGCGTTCAGCTTGCCGGCGAGCTCGGTCATCTCCTGCTGGAAGTCGACGTCGTACTTGTCCTTGGTCTCGCCCTTCACGGACACCGTCTCGGCGCCGCGGCTGACCAGCGTCAGATTCTCGCTGCCCCGCGCCTTCAGGGACGCGATGCTCGCGTCGTGCAACACGTTCAAGGACCGTACGCCATGGTCATAGGACGAACTGAGCCCGCTGCGCGCGACGGTGTGACCGACGACGAGCCACAGCAGCACCACGGTGGACGCCGCGGTGGCGGCGAGCAGCCCCTGGTTGAACACCCGGTTCGTCCGGCGGTAGTTGCGCCGCTGCGCCCACGCGAGGCCCCCGAGGGCGAGCACGCCGAGGGCGATGGCGATCCACGGGTAGGGCGTCGCCGAGTCGTAGTCGTCCCGCAGCCGCTGGTTCTCCGTCTTGTAGAGATCCTCGGCGGCCGGGAGCATCTCGGTCTGCATCTTCTCGTTCGCGTACCGCAGATAGGCGCCGCCCAGCGGGAAGCCCTGCCGGTTGTTGGCACGGGCCCGCTCGATGAGGCCCTTGTACTGCGGCAGCAGCTTGTTCAGCCGCGCGATCGTCTCCGCCGACCGGGTGCCGGGGTCGGTGCTGGTCGCCGCGGTCACCAGCTTGTCCGCGGCGTTCCTGATGTCCCGCTCGTACCGGTCGCGCGCCGCCTCGGGTTCCTGGCCCCCCGCCAGGAAGCCGCTGGACGCCGCCGTGTTGGCGTCGGCGAGCGAGCGGTAGATGTCGGCGGCGTCGGCGCTCAGCGGCTGGCTGGAGTGCAGCACGTCGTCCGCGGCCGCCGAGCGGTCGGTCATCTGCCAGGCCGTCGTCGCGCCGAAGGCCACGACGAGCAGTGCGAGTACGGCCCCGATGATGCGCAGCCGGCCCGGCTCGGTCGTGGCCCCCGCCTTCAGCCGGTCCACCCCCTCCGCCCAGGCGGTACGCCGCCGGGGCGCGGGCGCGCCGGGCGGCCC
>NZ_JAOZYC010000215.1:0-22601 GCF_035798155.1 Streptomyces endophyticus
ACGACGACCGTGGTGGCGGAGCCCGCCGAGCCCGTCGCCGAGCCGGAGCCGGCCGCCGCCGAGGAGCCCGCGGCCCCGCGCCGCAGCCGTCGCCGCGCCACCCGCACCGCGTCGACTCCGGACGCCCCGGCCGCCACGGCCGCCCCCGTCGAGGAGCCGCAGGCCGAGGCCGCCCCGGAGCCCGCCGCGGAGCCGGAGCCGGTCGCCGACGAGGGCTCCGGCCCGCGTCGTAACCGCCGCCGCGCCACCCGTGGTGCCTCCGCGCCCAGCGCGCCCGCCGGTCCCCCCGAGATCTCCGACGCCATCGCCGCCGAGACGACGGAGGCCGAGACCGCGGAGACCACCGAGGAAACCGTGAACACCGAGAACGCCGAGAACGCCGAGGACGAGTCGCCGCGCCGTCGGCGCCGCGCCACCCGCAAGGCCGCCGGCGGTTTCGCCGAGCCGAAGCCCAGCAGGGCGACCAAGGCCGCGAAGTCGGCCAGGTCCGGATCGAAGCCGTCGAGGGGCGGCCGGGACGAGCAGGACGACGAGGCGGGCCAGAAGCGGGCCTCCATCGCCACGTTCCAGGCGCCGGTCTTCACCGAGCCGATGTTCCAGACGCCGGAGCGGGCCGCTGCCGCTGCCGCGGCCGAGGCCGCCGTCGAGGAGCAGCCCGAGCCCGAGACCGAGGCCGTGCCCGAGCCGGTCGCCGCTGTCGAGGATGAGCAGGGGCCGCGCCGTCGCCGCCGCCGTCGCGCCTCCGACGAGCAGCCCGCCGCGGCCGAGGCCGCCAAGGCCACCCGGCCCGAGCCCCAGCCGCAGCCCGAGCCCGAGCCCGAGGCCCAGGACCAGCCGGCCGAGGAGAACGGCGAGAACGACGAGCAGGACGAGCACGGGGACCGCCCGGCCCGCCGCCGTCGCCGGGGTGGCCGTCGCCGTCGCCGCGGCGAGTCCGGCGACATCGACAACGACGCCGAGAACGACGAGTCCGACGACGACGCCGAGCAGGCCGCCGGGGAGTCCGAGGACGACCGGGCCGAGGCCGACGAGCACCGCGACGACTCCGCCGGTTCGAGCAGCAGCCGTCGCCGCCGTCGCCGTCGCCGTCGCGCCGGTGACAGCGGCTCCGAGGGCGAGCAGCCGGCCGACGACCCGGAGCGTACGGTCGTCAAGGTCCGCGAGCCGCGCAAGAAGGAAGAGAAGTCCGAGCGTGCCGAGCGGTCGGCGGCCTCGGACGAGGTGCAGTCCATCAAGGGCTCCACGCGTCTGGAGGCCAAGAAGCAGCGCCGCCGCGAGGGCCGTGAGCAGGGTCGCCGCCGCGTCCCGATCATCACCGAGGCCGAGTTCCTGGCGCGCCGCGAGGCCGTCGAGCGCGTCATGGTGGTCCGCCAGCACGGCGAGCGCACCCAGATCGGCGTGCTCGAGGACGACATCCTGGTCGAGCACTACGTCAACAAGGAGCAGTCGACCTCGTACGTCGGCAACGTGTACCTGGGCAAGGTCCAGAACGTGCTGCCGTCGATGGAGGCCGCCTTCATCGACATCGGCAAGGGCCGCAACGCGGTGCTGTACGCCGGTGAGGTCAACTTCGAGGCGCTCGGCATGGCCAACGGGCCGCGCCGCATCGAGACCGCCCTCAAGTCCGGCCAGTCCGTGCTCGTCCAGGTCACCAAGGACCCGATCGGCCACAAGGGCGCCCGCCTGACCAGCCAGGTCTCGCTGCCCGGCCGCTACCTGGTCTACGTGCCCGAGGGCTCGATGACCGGCATCAGCCGCAAGCTGCCCGACACCGAGCGCGCGCGCCTGAAGACCATCCTCAAGAAGATCGTCCCCGAGGACGCGGGCGTCATCGTGCGCACCGCCGCCGAGGGCGCGAGCGAGGACGAGCTGCGCCGCGACGTCGAGCGTCTGCAGGAGCAGTGGGAGGACATCCAGAAGAAGTCGAAGCAGATCTCGACGTCCTCGCCGAGCCTGCTGTACGGCGAGCCGGACATGACCGTCCGCGTCGTGCGCGACATCTTCAACGAGGACTTCTCCAAGGTCATCGTCAGCGGTGACGAGGCGTGGGACACCATCCACGGCTACGTCAACCACGTGGCGCCCGACCTGTCCGACCGCCTCTCGCGGTGGACGTCCGAGGTCGACGTCTTCGCGACGTACCGGATCGACGAGCAGCTCGCCAAGGCGCTCGACCGCAAGGTGTGGCTGCCGTCCGGCGGCTCCCTCGTGATCGACAAGACCGAGGCGATGATCGTCGTCGACGTCAACACCGGCAAGTTCACCGGTCAGGGCGGCAACCTCGAAGAGACCGTGACGAGGAACAACCTCGAAGCGGCCGAGGAGATCGTGCGTCAGCTGCGGCTGCGCGACCTGGGCGGCATCGTCGTCATCGACTTCATCGACATGGTCCTGGAGTCCAACCGGGACCTGGTCCTGCGCCGCCTGCTCGAATGCCTGGGCAGGGACCGTACGAAGCACCAGGTCGCCGAGGTGACCTCGCTCGGCCTGGTCCAGATGACCCGTAAGCGTGTCGGTCAGGGCCTCCTGGAGTCCTTCTCCGAGACCTGCGTGCACTGCAACGGCCGCGGCGTCATCGTGCACATGGAGCAGCCCGCCGCGGGCGGTGGCGGCGGCAAGCGCAAGAAGCGCGGCCGCGGCGGCAACGGCGCGGACCACCAGCACGAGACGCACGAGGCGTCGGCCACGGAGCACACCGCGACCGAGACCGAGGACGAGGTCGCCGCGGAGGCGGCCGCCCCGGTGGCGCTGCCCGAGCCGGAGTTCGTCCCGGACGAGGAGCTGTACTCCAGCGCCGCGGAGGCGGAGTCCGCCGCGGGCCGTGGCCGCTCGCGTCGCCGCGCCACGCGCCGTGCGTCGGCCCCAGCCGGTGCCCCGCAGGTGGAGGCCGAGAAGCCGGCGAGGTCCGGCAGGAAGTCGAAGGCCGAGCGGGCCGCCAAGGCGGAGGAGCGGAGGGCCGCGGAGGCTGCGGAGGCCGCGTTCGAGGCCCCCGCGCCCGAGCCGGTCGTCGAGGAGTCGAAGGCCGCCGAGCCGGTCGAGGCCCCCGCGCCCGAGCCCGTGCGGGACGAGGCCCCCGCGCCGCGTCCGCGCCGCCGTGCCACGCGCAAGGCGTCCGCTCCCGCCGGTTCCCCGAAGGCGTCCTCGGAGGAGGCCGCCGCGGTGACCGTCACGGAGCCGGTCAAGGCCGAGCCCGTGGAGGCGCCGAAGGCCGTCGAGCCCGAGGAGCCGAAGGCAGAGGTGACCGAGGCCGCGGCCCCGGCCCGCCCGCGCCGTCGCGCCGTCCGTAAGGCGACCGCCCCGACCGCTGCCGAGGACACGGCCGTCATGGTCGTCCCTTCGGCCGCGGAGGACGCCGCGCCCGAGGAGGCCGAGGAGGCGCCCGCAGCCAAGAAGGCCGCCCGTAAGACGGCCAAGAAGGCGCCGGCGAAGAAGGCCGCCACCAAGAAGACGGCCGCCAAGACGGCCGCGACCGAGGTGGCCGCGACCGAGCCGGCCGAGGACGAGGCGCCCGCCAAGAAGACGACGGCCAAGAAGACGGCCGCCAAGAAGGCCCCGGCCAAGAAGGCGCCGGCGGCGAAGAAGACCGCCGCCAAGAAGACCGCCGCGAAGAAGACGACGGCCAAGAAGGCGACCGCGAAGAAGACCGCGGCGGCCGAGCAGCAGTCGCTGCCGTCCGTCTCGGCCGCGGCCGACGAGGCCTGAGCCTCCGCCCGTAAAGGGCAGCGACGCCCCCGCACAGCAGCGCTGTGCGGGGGCGTTGTCGTGCGCGGTGCACACGAGAGGTCTCGATGAGCACTCGATGTGCCCCCCGCCTCTTGGTGCACGGCCAACTGCCTGTAAAACTCATGCAGTCATACAAGTAAAGGACAGGGGTGGGCGTTGGGGAGACGCGTACTCGTGTCAGGGGAGGGAATGCGATGACGCACGTGCGTCTCAGAGGTACGGGCAGACACCGTGCCGCGAAGCCGGTCAAGGTCGGACGGCAGATGGTGGCCCTGGCCACCGTGCTCTCCGCGGCCGGGGTGCAGGCGGGGGTCGCCGCGGGAACCGCGCAGGCGGAGGAGGCGCGGACCTGGACCGAGGGGCCGATCTTCAACGATCCGCTGGGCACCACTCAGGAGCAGTACGCCATCCGCACCAGGCTCGTCGAGCTGACGGACGCGGCGCTGCCCGGCTCGACCATCAAGGTCGCCGTGTTCCACGTGTGGGAGCAGACGGTCGTCGACGCTCTGAAGCGCGCCAGGGACCGCGGCGTGCACGTAAGGATCCTGCTCGACTCGACCAGTAAGACGGACCGGCCGGACAACACGGTGTACTCGCAGCTGGTCCAGCTGTTCGGCACCAACCGCGCCAATCCGTCCTTCGTGCAGCTGTGCCCCACGAACAAGTCCTGCCTCGGCGACCCGAAGTTCGGGAAGTCGATCATGCACAACAAGTTCTGGCTGTTCTCGGCCGTCGAGGGCGCCACGAACGTCGTCGTGCAGACCACGGCGAACTCCACGCCGTCCGCGAGCACGAAATTCTTCAACGACGCGCTCCAACTGCCCAACAACCCGGTCCTGTACGGCGCGTACTCGGACTACTTCGACGACATGGCCGTCAAGGACTGGGCGAACTGGGACTACCGCACGGTCAGCAACGGCCACTACAAGGCGTACTTCTTCCCGCGGGCCGGCACCACCAACTCCACGGACACGCTGCACTCGGTGCTCAACAACGTCTCGTGCACCTACAAGGACGCGGCGACCGGCGCCACGAAGAAGACGATCGTGCGCGCCGCGATCTTCCAGATCACCCGGCAGGCCATCGCCGACAAGCTGGTCTCGCTGAAGAAGGCGGGCTGCACGGTCCAGATCGAGTACGCGACGTCCGACAGCGGCGCCTGGAAGTCGATGCACTCCACGGGCGCCCCGCCGCTGCGCTGCTACAACGACGACCGGGACCCGCTGAACCCCGGGTCCAAGATCGGGACGCCGTTCATCATCCACACCAAGTACGTGGCGATCGACGGCATGTACGACGGTGCGCGCAACAAGATCACGTTCACCGGCTCGCAGAACGCCTCGAACCCGGCGCTGCGCGAGAACGACGAGGCGTACGTCAAGATCGACGACGACTCCGTGCACGACACGTACCGCACGCACTTCAACAAGGTGTGGGGCGTCGCGTACCCGGGGGCCTCGGACAACACGAATCTGTGCAAGGGCGTCAAGACGCTGCCGCAGGACGGCGAGGTCAAGACCACGTGAGCCCGTCGGTCAGGGGCCGGTTTGCCCTTCTGTGGGGCGCCCCGTAACCTTGACCGTCGGCGTGTCCATCGATGCGCCGTACTCCCGTAAACCTATTTCCTCCCGGAGTTCCTCGTGAAATCCGGGAGAGGCCGCCTCGCGCGGCTGGACTGCGGGGGTCCCGTTCCGAGCGAAAAGAGAGATCCGTGTACGCCATCGTGCGCAGCGGTGGTCGTCAGCACAAGGTTGCTGTCGACGACATCGTTGAGGTTGACAAGCTTCCCACCGCCAAGGTTGGCGACACCGTAGAGCTCTCTACGCTGCTCGTTGTCGACGGCGACGCCGTGACCAGCGACCCGTGGGTGCTGGCCGGCATCAAGGTCCAGGCCGAGGTCGTGGACCACCACAAGGGCGCGAAGATCGACATCCTTCGCTACAAGAACAAGACCGGCTACCGCCGTCGCCAGGGTCACCGTCAGCAGTACACGGCGATCAAGGTCACCGGTATCCCCACGGCTGCGAAGTAAGGGACTGAGACAAGATGGCACACAAGAAGGGCGCATCGTCCACTCGGAACGGGCGCGATTCCAATGCTCAGCGGCTCGGCGTGAAGCGCTTCGGCGGTCAGGCCGTCAACGCCGGTGAGATCCTGGTCCGCCAGCGCGGCACCCACTTCCACCCGGGCAACTCGGTTGGTCGTGGCAAGGACGACACCCTCTTCGCGCTCGCCGCGGGTGCGGTGGAGTTCGGTACCCACCGTGGCCGTAAGGTCGTGAACATCGTCCCGGTCGTCTGAAACGCCTGAGGGCTTTCTGACCTGGATTTTTTCGCGAGGCGGACCTCACTTCCCGTTCGGGAAGCGGGTCCGCCTTTCGCGTGTTGCAGTAGAGACATTTCCGTACGTTTCTGGAGGCACTGACCAATGACCACCTTCGTGGACCGCGTCGAGCTGCATGTCGCCGCAGGTAGCGGGGGCCACGGCTGTGCCTCCGTTCACCGGGAGAAGTTCAAGCCGCTCGGCGGCCCGGACGGCGGCAACGGCGGCCGTGGCGGTGACGTGATCCTGGTCGTCGACCAGGACGTCACGACGCTGCTCGACTACCACCACTCGCCGCACCGCAAGGCGACCAACGGCGTGCCCGGCGCGGGCGACCACTGCACGGGCAAGGACGGCCAGGACCTGGTCCTGCCGGTGCCCGACGGCACGGTCGTCCTCGACAAGCAGGGCAACGTGCTGGCCGACATGGTCGGCCAGGGCACCACGTACATCGCCGCGCAGGGCGGTCGCGGCGGCCTCGGCAACGCGGCCCTCGCCTCGGCCCGCCGCAAGGCACCCGGCTTCGCGCTGCTCGGTGTGCCGGGCGACGAGGGCGATGTCCAGCTGGAGCTGAAGACCGTCGCGGACGTGGCGCTCGTCGGCTACCCGAGCGCCGGCAAGTCCTCGCTGATCTCGGTGCTCTCCGCAGCCAAGCCGAAGATCGCGGACTACCCGTTCACGACCCTGGTCCCGAACCTGGGCGTGGTGACGGCCGGCTCGACCGTGTACACGATCGCGGACGTGCCGGGTCTGATCCCCGGCGCCAGCCAGGGCAAGGGCCTCGGCCTGGAGTTCCTGCGGCACGTGGAGCGCTGCAGCGTCCTCGTGCACATCCTCGACACGGCGACGCTGGAGTCCGACCGTGACCCCGTCTCCGACCTCGACGTCATCGAGGAGGAGCTGCGGGAGTACGGGGCGGGCCTGGAGAACCGGCCGCGCCTCGTCGTCCTCAACAAGATCGACGTGCCCGACGGCCAGGACCTCGCCGACATGGTCAGGCCCGACCTGGAAGCGCGCGGCTACCGCGTCTTCGAAGTGTCGGCCGTCGCCCACAAGGGCCTCAAGGAACTGTCGTTCGCGCTCGCCGGTCTTGTGGCCGAGGGGCGCGCCGCCAAGCCGAAGGACGAGGCGACCCGGGTCGTCATCCGCCCGAAGGCCGTGGACGACGCGGGCTTCACCGTCAAGCGCGAGGACGCCGAGGGCGAGCCGCTGTTCCGGGTCCGCGGCGAGAAGCCCGAGCGCTGGGTGCGGCAGACCGACTTCAGCAACGACGAGGCCGTCGGCTACCTCGCCGACCGGCTCAGCCGCCTCGGTGTCGAGGAGTCGCTGATGAAGGCGGGCGCCAGGCACGGTGACGGCGTCGCGATCGGCCCCGAGGACAACGCGGTCGTCTTCGACTGGGAGCCCACGATGATGGCGGGCGCCGAGATGCTCGGACGGCGTGGCGAGGACCACCGCATGGAGGCCCCCCGACCGGCCGCCCAGCGCCGCCGCGACCGGCAGGCGGAGCGCGACGATTCGCAAGCGGAGTTCGACGACTTCGAACCCTTCTAGCCTCCAGCAACGGGCGGGCCCCACCGAAAGGTGCGGCCCGCTTTTTGCGTTACGGGACCGGCTGTATCAAGCCCCGCCGGCGATTGAGGCGCGGGGTCCGGGGCGGAGCCCCGTGGCGTGGGAGCGGAGGGGCACGCACGTAGAGGGGCCCGGGAGATGTCTCCCGGGCCCCTCGCCGCGCCGCGCCGCAAAGGCGCTACGCGCTACGCCGTCACCGTGTCCTCCGGCTCCGACTCGGTCGCCGCCTCCGCGGCCTCCGCCTCTGCCGCCTGCTCCTCGACGGAGTCCTCGCGGGTCGGCGGGATCTCGTCCTCGCCGCGGGCAGCCATCCGCGCACGCCGCTCGTCGGCCTTCGCGCACAGGGCGCGTACGGCGACGTTGAAGCGGTCGATGGACGGCGGGTCCGAGGGGCCGAGGAGGTGCTCCTTCAGGGCCACACGGGCCTCGGCGTGGGTGTCCTCCGCCTCGCCGCGGACGACCGCGAGCAGCTCGGGCACCTCGGTCGCCTCGGGCGCGAGCACCGTCGCGGCGCGCACCGTCGGGAAACCGGCGCGGAAGTCGTCCTCCGAAAGCCCCGACGTGTTGGCCACCGCGTACGGCTTCTCGCTGCTCAGCCAGTCGGAGACGACCGAGGAGACGTCGGAGATGAGGACGTCCGCCGCGTTGAAGCAGGTGAAGATCGCAGGCCGCGCCTGGGTGATGATCAGGTGCTCCCACTCGGGGAACGAGGCCCAGTACGCCTCCTCCCACGCCTCGGTCGCCGCGGCCACCGCCGCCGCCCGGTCCCCGTCGGGCCGGCCCTGGAGCAGCATCCGCTCCATCTCGTCCGTGCCCTTGGGGAACTTGGTGGAGGTCAGCTCGTTCAGCGCCTCGAAACGGCGCTCCAGCTCGACGGCGGCCTCGGGACCCGGACGCGCGCCGGAGCGGCGCGTGTTGGCCTCCTCGATCATCGCCATGATGCGCTTGTTGGCCTCACCGGCGGCGGGGACCTGCGAGCCGGTCATCGGGTGCGGCTTGTAGATCAGCCGGACCTTGGGGTCGTCGAGCAGCTGCCGGACGATGTTCTCGCCCGCCAGGATGACCGAGGTGTTGCCCGGGTTGCCGTCCCAGCCCTCCCAGGTGGGGGCGTACAGGACCGTCGTGTACGAACCCGTGGCCGGGCCGTCGGCGAGCTTGATGGGCGCCAGCTGCGGGCGGCCCACCTCGACGACGTCCCGGTCGTCGACCCCGACGTCGGCGAGCTGGTAGCGGTCGCGCGCCGCGGGACCGGCCACCCACACCTCGTCGTACGCCTTCGCGTACGGGTTGCAGGACGACAGCTTGTCGGACTCGCCGTGGTTGGTGAACGCGTGCTTGATCGTGGGGATGCGCAGGACCTGCGAGGTCTTCGCGGCGTTCGCCGGGTGCAGCAGCATCTTCAGCGTCGAGTTCTCCAGGGAGAACATCGTGGCGACCTTCGGGAAGCAGATGATCGGCACATCGGTGGCGTCGATCTTGTTCACCATGAAGCGCTCGCGCAGCACGATCAGCGGCTTGCCGTCGACCGCGGCGAGCGTGGAGAGCCACATGTTCGCCTGGTACGCGGAGGTGGTGCCGCCGGAGAAGTACATGCCGACGGTCGGCCGGTAGTCGGCCAGCCACGCGTCGAGCCACTCCATGACCTTGGCGTCGCTCAGCGGACGCTTCTTCGGCAGCAGCCACGTACCGAGGAAGACCGTGCCGAAGAGGAACAGGGCGATCGAGACGCCGATGCCGATGACGCCCCACAGGGCGTTGGTCGTCGCCGCCGTGACCACCAGTCCGAGGGTGGAGGGGATCGCGAAGGTCAGCAGACGGTGGGCCGCCCGCCGGGCCAGCAGGCGGGGCGGCGACGCGCACAGGTTCAGCGCGGAGGCGTCGATGTTGCGCGTGACGATCGGCAGCGTGCGGGAGCGGCGCACCAGGACCGCGGCCGCCTGACAGGCGAAGTGCAGCAGGTACATCGCGAGCACCATGACCAGCAGCGGCGCCTGCTCGTCGAGCGGGTTGATGCCGCTGATGCGCAGCAGGCCGACGAAGATCAGCATGTCGCGCAGCAGTTGCCGCACCGTGACGTCGAAGCGGATCTTGCCGAGCAGCGAGAGCAGCCCCGGCTGCTTGTACTGCAGATAGGTGTCGAGGGCGAGTCCGGCCGCGCTCGCGGCGACGAAGACGGGAACATACGGAACGAGCGCGCTGACGAGCTGGGCCACATAGAGCGCGAACATCGTGAACAGCGCTGAAAGCTGCACGAGGCGGCGCGAGGCACGTCCGGCGGAGGGCACGGGCTGGGCTCCTGGCAGGGGGTCTCGGAGGGTGGGGGGACCGTGGGGGAGGTCCACCTCGCGGAATGCTGACCACTGACCGTATGACTTTCAGTGGCCCCCTAGCAATCCTCCAGGCCTTTAAGCAGCGGAAACAAGGGCAAATGGCGTGAAAGGGCGGGGACCAAATCCCCCTCTTGGTTACCCGGCGTCCACGGCCCTGTCCGTACCTCGAAACCCAAGAGCGGCGGAAGGGGCAGGTCACGTAGATTGCCTGGCATGTCAGGGGCTACAACTGGGGCAGCGTCGGGGACGTCACGGCAAGGTGTGTCGGACGCCCGCCGGATCGTCGTCAAGGTCGGATCGTCGTCACTCACCACGGCGGCGGGGGGCCTGGACGCGGACCGCGTCGACGCGCTCGTCGACGTCCTGGCGAAGCAGCGCGGAGGGGGAGTCAAGGAGATCGTCCTCGTCTCCTCCGGCGCCATCGCCGCGGGACTCGCCCCGCTGGGGCTGACCCGCCGCCCCAAGGACCTCGCCCGCCAGCAGGCCGCGGCGAGCGTCGGTCAGGGACTCCTCGTCGCCCGCTACACCGCCTCCTTCGCGCGCTACGGAGTCCGCGTCGGCCAGGTCCTCCTGACCAGTGACGACATGGCCCGCCGCGCCCACCACCGCAACGCCTCGCGCACCCTCGACCAGCTCCTGGCGATGGGCTCCTTCCCGATCGTCAACGAGAACGACACGGTGGCCACGGACGAGATCCGCTTCGGCGACAACGACCGGCTCGCGGCGCTCGTCGCCCACCTCGTGCACGCGGACCTGCTGGTGCTCCTCTCCGACGTCGACGGCCTCTACGACGGCGACCCCGCCAAGCCCGGCAGCTCCCGCATCGCCGAGGTGCGCGGCCCCGCCGACATAGCGCACGTCAAGATCGGCTCCGCGGGGAAGGCGGGCGTCGGCACCGGCGGCATGGTCACCAAGGTCGAGGCCGCCTCGATCGCCGCTGCCGCCGGCATCCCGGTCGTCCTCACCTCCGCCACGCACGCCGCCGACGCCCTCGCCGCCCGCGACACCGGCACGTACTTCCACCGCACCGGCCGCCGCAGCGCCGACCGCCTGCTGTGGCTGCAGCACGCCTCGACGCCACAGGGCGCGATCACCCTCGACGACGGCGCCGTACGGGCCGTGGTCGAGCGGCGCACGTCGCTGCTGCCCGCCGGGATCGCCGCCGTGGAGGGCGAGTTCGGCGCGGGCGACCCGGTCGAGCTGCGCGACGAGCGGGGGCGCGCGGTCGCCCGCGGGCTCGTCAACTTCGACGCCAAGGAGATCCCGCAGCTGATCGGCCGCTCCACGCGTGAGCTGGCCCGCGAGCTCGGTCCCGCCTACGAGCGGGAAGTCGTACACAGGGACGACTTGGTCATCCTCCAGGCTTGAAACGGGCCGCGCGCCTTCGAATCCCCCTGTGTGAAAGGCCGAAAGCCTGCCACCCGTGGGGGACCTTCCCCAAAACCGCCCCATGAAGCTCCGTGTCCTGCTCAACTCTTGAGGCAGGGAGTTCATCCAGGGAAGGTCTGCACGACCATTGCGCAAAGGAGGCCGTCGTGAGACGAGCGCGCCCGGGGGCCGCGTCCAAGGGGCCCCGAGGGTCCGCGGAGCGGGCGCTGACGAGCGTGGCCGCGGGAGACGCGTACGACGAGGAGACCGCGGGGGAGGCAGCTGAGGGGAGGGCCGAGGAGGGCCCCCGGCTGTGGCACGTCACGCTCAGCGTCTCCGGCGCCGAGGCACCGATCGCGGAGGTGCGTCGCGGCCTCGAACAGCTCGCGCACGACCACCCCTTCCTGCTCACCAGCCGCTACGCGGTCGACCACGCCGAGATCCGCTACTGGGAAGAGGCCCGCGACCTGCACGACGCGGCGGCGGTGGCCCTGCGCCTGTGGGGCGAACACCGCCGCACGTCGCAGCTCCCGCCCTGGGAGATCGTCGGCCTGGAGGTCATCGACCGCCAGACCTACCACCAGCGCATCGCAGAGGGGTATGGACCTCTGCCCGCCACTCCGGTAGGCGTCCACCCCTTCTAGGCAAGGGGCGCGGGGAACTGCGCGCAGAAGCACTGTGGCGTTCACGAGGCGAAAACCTCCACCCCTGTGGCCCAGGCCGTTTTGAGCCATGTCTCACCCCCCGAAACAACGGGTAGCCGGCCCCCACGCCCCCGATACCCTGCGGAGCATGACGTCGCTGCCGCTGAACCCGTACGACTCGATGACCCCGGTCACCCAGACCGCGTACCGTGCCAGGTCCGCGGCCCACGACCTCGCCTCCCTGCCGCGCGCCCACAAGGACGACGCCCTCGGCGCCATCGCCGACGCCCTGGAGGTGCGTACCGCCGAAGTCGTCGAGGCGAACGCCAAGGACATCGCCAAGGCCCGTGAGGCCGGCACCCCCGAGGCGATCATCGACCGGCTCACCCTCACCCCGGAGCGCGTCCGCGCCATCGCGTCCGACGTGCGCGACGTCATCGCCCTGCCCGACCCGGTCGGCACGGTCGTGCGCGGCAACACCCTCCCGAACGGCATCGACCTGCGCCAGGTCCGCGTCCCGCTCGGCGTCGTCGGCATCATCTACGAGGCCCGCCCGAACGTCACGGTCGACGCCGCCGCCCTCTGCCTCAAGTCGGGCAACGCGGTCCTCCTGCGCGGCAGTTCATCGGCGTACGAGTCGAACACCGCGCTCGTCCGGGTGCTGCGCGACGCCGTCGGTGGTGCGGGGCTGCCCGCCGACGCGATCCAGCTCGTCCCCGGCGAGAGCCGCGACTCGGTGACCGAGCTGATGCGCGCCCGCGGCCTGGTCGACGTGCTGATCCCGCGCGGCGGTGCCTCGCTCATCAGGAACGTCGTCGAGAACTCGACCGTCCCCGTGATCGAGACCGGCACCGGCAACTGCCACGTCTACGTGGACGCCGACGCCGACCTCGACATGGCGGTCGACATCCTCGTCAACTCCAAGGCGCACCGCGTCTCCGTGTGCAACGCGGCGGAGACGCTCCTCGTCCACCAGGACATCGCCGACGCGTTCGTGCCGCGCGCCCTCGACGCGCTCGCCGAGGCGGGCGTCACCGTGCACGCGGACCCCCGGATCGCGGAGTACGCCGACGGGTCCAAGGCCACCGTCGTCGAGGCGACCCCGGACGACTGGGAGACCGAGTACCTCAGCCACGACATCGCCGCCGCGGTCGTCGACGACATGGACCGGGCGATCGAGCACATCCGCCTGTGGTCCTCGGGGCACACCGAGGCTATCGTCACGACCTCGCAGGCGGCCGCCCGCCGCTTCACGCAGCTCGTCGACTCCACGACCGTCGCCGTGAACGCCTCGACGCGGTTCACCGACGGCGGCCAGTTCGGCTTCGGCGCCGAGATCGGCATCTCCACGCAGAAGCTGCACGCCCGCGGCCCCATGGGGCTGCCCGAGCTGACGAGCACGAAGTACATCGTCACGGGCGACGGCCACACTCGATGAATTCCCTTGCCGTCTGCCCAAATTGACCCCTTCGGTCTACGCTGGACAGGTGCCGGAGGACGTGGGGGGCTCGCCGTTCCCGGACGGCTGGGAGCCCGACGACGATCACGACCGCGGGGGCTCGGACGATGAGTTCGCCTCCGTGGTCTTCGACGAGGACTTCGTCAAGGCTGCCGAGGTCCATGAGCCCACCGCGGTCGAGCGGCTGCTCGCCGCCGCGCAGGCGCGCGCCGAGGCCCAGGAGGCCGAGGCCCGCAGGACCCGCATCCGGCCGGCACCCGACGACGAGTTCTACGACGACGCGGACGGGTACGGCCGCGGCGAGGACGGCGAATTCGGCTGCTACGGGGACGAGTCGGACGAGCTGTACGAGGAGGAGCTCGACCGCGAGGGCCGCACGGCGGGCAGCGTCCGCTGGCGCAGGCCCGTCGCCTGGGCGCTCGCCCTGCTGATGGGCATCGGCATGGTCGCCCTCGCCTTCACGGCCGTCTACCGGGGCGCGTCGTCGGGCAGCCAGGACGAGGTCCCGCCGCCCGCGACGACCGAACTGGAGAAGAACGTTCCGGGCTCGCCCTCCGCCTCCGCGGACTACTCCCAGCCTGCGGTTTCGGCGGTCCCCCGGACCCCGTGAGGGGGCGCTCGGGGCGCTCGCGCGGGGGTCTTGGAAGTTGACGTGCACCAGGGCGTTTACCTGGCGTCGGGGAGACCTACCCTGAAGGTATGAGCGGGCCAGGAGACCCACCGGAGGGGACACCGGACAGCGGTCCCAATAGTGGCGGCAGTGAGGAAGAGTACCGATCCGTCGTGTTCGACGAATCGTTCGTCAAGGCTGCCCGGCTCCAGGAGTTCTCCGCGCAGGAGCGCATCGCCGACCACTCGCCGGCCGTGCGCCGCCTGCCCGTGCTGCGCCGGGGCCTCACCCGGCAGGCCGTCATACTCGTCGTCCTGATCGTGGTCGCGTTCGGCACCGCGGTCTACATGGGCGTACGAAGCCCTTACCGGACCACCCCGGTCGCCCGGAACACCGAACCGCTGCGCATGACCGTCATACCGCTCGCCCCGACGGGCCGCGTCCCCGGCTCCGAATCCGTGCACGAGCTGTACGAGCACAGCCCCGCCGCCCGGTTCGAGCGCGCCGCCCGCGCCATCGATCTCCCGGACGACCCCAAGGCCACCGCGCACTTCTCCGACAGCCAGGTCGTCACCGCGCTGACCACGGCCAAGGACTACCTCGTCGACTCCTCGCTCGACCCCGACGTGCTCACGCGCGGCGCCGTGCGCCCGGTGCGGATGCTGATCGACCCGCAGCAGCTCCCGCAGTTCGACCAGAGCGTCAACAGGCCGGTCACCGACGGGCGGCACGCGGCGACCGGCTGGCTCGTCCGCTTCGACCCGTCGCAGGCGGCTCTCGCCGACTCACGCATCCGGGTCCGCGGCGCGCTGCATGTGGCCGAGACCGACGCGAACACCCTCGAAGTGACCTCGGACCACACATTCGTCTACGCGCTGCGGCCCACGGCGAAGGCGGCCGACGGCGAGAAGGCCAAGGCGTCCCTGTTCACCGTCCGCCGCTCCATGCACTTCCGCTTCGACCGCCAGGACCTGCGCAACCACCAGACCGAACTGCTCGTCTCGTACGTCCAGGCGGGCCCGCTCGCCTGCTCGTCCGACGCCGCCGGGTATCTGCATCCGCTGCTCGCGGGCCAGAGCGCGAAGAAGGGCGGCCCGGCCGGCACCGACCCGTACGCGACGGACAGTGCGACCGCGCTGTGCGGCGCGCTCGCGCCGGACGCCCAGCCGCACGTGTAGTCCGTGGTCTAGTCCGTGGTCCGGTCGGTTCGGGGCCGGCTCAGCGCTCGCCGTCGCCGTTGGCGGTGCTGTCGTCCTCGTCGGTGGTGCCGTGGTTCCCGCTGTTGCCCCCGCCGCCGAAGTTCCCGAAGCCGCGCCGCACCCGGCCGCCCAGGTCGCCGGCGCCGCCCGCGATGTCGCTGACCAGCTTCATCAGTGGGTCCTTGGAGGTCTTCACGGAATCCGTGTAGTGCGAGGCCGACTCGCGCCACGAGTCCGTCACCGAGGTGTCCTTGTCCTCGCTGCGGCGCGGGTAGTGACCGTCCATCAGGCGCTGGTAGTCGCGGCTCGCCGCCCACTTCTTCAGCTCGGCGGCGCGCACCGTGGTGAACGGGTGCGAGCGCGGCATCACGTTGAGGATCTTCAGCACGGAGTCGCGCAGATCGCCCCCGGCCTCGTACTCCTCGGCCTGCTTGAGGAACGCGTCGACGTTCATCTCGTGCAGATGGTTGCCGCCCGCGATCTTCATCAGGCCGCGCATGGACGCCTGCAGGTCCTGGCCGACCAGCAACCCGGCGCGGTCCGCCGAGAGTTCGGACTTGCGGAACCACTCGCGCAGCGCCGTGACGATCGCCATGATCGCGAGGTTGCCGAGCGGGATCCACGCGACGCGCAGCGCGAGGCTGGTCAGGAACAGCAGGATCGTCCGGTACACCGAGTGCCCCGACAGCGCGTGGCCCACCTCGTGACCGACGACGGCCCGCATCTCCTCCTCGTCGAGGAGCTCCACAAGTCCCGTGGTGACGACGATGATCGGCTCGTCGAGGCCGATGCACATCGCGTTCGGCTGCGGGTCCTGATTGACGTACATCGGCGGGACCTTCTCCAGGTCCAGGATGTAACAGGCGTCCCGCAGCATCGTGTTGAGGTGCGTGAACTGCTCGTCGGACACCCGCACCGAGTCCGACAGGAACAGCAGGCGCAGACTGCGCTCGGGCAGCAGCCCGCTCAGCGCCTTGAAGACCGTGTCGAACCCGCTGAGCTTGCGCAGCGCGACGAGCGCCGAGCGGTCCGCGGGGTGCTCGTACGCCCGCGAGGAGATTCCCGGGAAGCGCCGACGCTGCCTGCTGGGTACGTTCTCGTGCTGCTCGTTCGGTTCTTCGGGCATCCGACTTCCCCCATGTTCCGTGAGATTCGACGTGTCTCGCCGTCTACCGGCCGTGCCCCCAAGGCGGAGTCCACACTAGGCGGATATACCGTGACGGGGCAGCACACCGAAGGAGCGAACCGTCATGGAGCACATCGATCACGTCATCAGCGCGGCGTCGGATCAGGGCGCGGGGAACCTGTTGCGCACCGTACTGATCGTGGGCGTCCTGGGCGCGGCCTTCCTCGCCTGGTTCTTGTTGCGGGGCTACAAGAGCGACGACTGACCCCACCGCTTACGATGGGTCAGAAGTCTTTATCCCGATCCCACACCGGATAGGTCCTGCTGAAGATGAGCCTCCACAGCACCGCAGCCCAGCTCGCCACTCTCGCTGCCGAGGGCGAGAACGGCGGCAACCACGAAAGCCTCAGCCCCCTCGTGACGGGCGGTGCGGCCTTCATCATCCTGGTCCTGCTGCTGTGGATCACCACCCGGTTCAACCGCGACCGCTGAACCCGGACGGGACCATTGGGAACGGGCCAGTAGGCTCTGCACGCATGGGAGCGCAGGACATGCCTACCGGCCCGGTCAACAGCCCGGCCGGCGGCCCGGATCACGAGTGGGCCTCACCGGCCAAGCGACGCCTCGGCGTCATGGGCGGAACGTTCGACCCGATCCACCACGGACACCTGGTGGCGGCCAGTGAGGTCGCCGCGCAGTTCGACCTCGACGAGGTGGTGTTCGTACCGACCGGGCAGCCTTGGCAGAAGAGCGACAAGAAGGTCTCTCCGGCCGAGGACCGCTATCTGATGACGGTCATCGCGACCGCCGAGAACCCGCAGTTCTCGGTGAGCCGCACCGACATCGACCGCGGTGGTGCGACGTACACGACGGACACATTGCGCGATCTGCGTCAGCTCAACCCCGACGCCGACCTCTTCTTCATCACGGGTGCCGACGCTCTCGGCCAGATCCTCACCTGGCGTTACACCGAGGAGCTGTTCTCCCTGGCACACTTCATCGGAGTCACGCGGCCGGGCCATACGCTCGCCGATCCGGGTCTGCCGGAGGGCGGCGTCTCGTTCGTCGAGGTTCCCGCCCTTGCCATCTCGTCCACGGACTGCCGTGACAGGGTCGCCAAGGGGGACCCCATCTGGTACATGGTGCCGGACGGTGTGGTGCGCTATATCGACAAGCGCCAGCTGTACCGAGGCGACTGAACCCTGCACCGCCGAGAGGGGCATCGGTGAACGACCGATACGACGGTTACGACCAGCAGAGTTACGAGCTGGTCGGATATGACGAGTCCGGCCGGCCGGTTTACCGGCCGGTCCAGCAGGCGCCGTCGTACGAGCAGAACTCCACGTATGGGTACGGCTACGACCCGTACGCGGGCGGCCAGCAGCAGCCGACCGCGCAGCAGCCCCAGCACGCCCAGTACCCCCAGCAGCACCCTTCGTACGACCCCTACGGCGGAGCACAGCAGCAGGCCCAGCAGGTCCAGCAGCCTCAACAGGTCCAGCAGCCCCAGCCGGTCCAGCAGGCCACGGCGCATCTCCCGAGGCAGGCCCCACCGCCCGCGCCTCCGCAGGCCCCGCAGCCCGAGCGCGACTACCGCACCGAGCAGTTCGAGTTCGTCGAGGAGCCGGACGAGGACTCCGAAGACGTCATCGACTGGCTGAAGTTCACCGAGTCGCGCACCGAGCGACGCGAGGAGGCACGGCGCCGCAGCCACAACCGGGGCGTCGCCCTCGTCGTCGTCCTCGCCCTGTGCCTGGTCGGCGGCGCCGGCTACCTCTGGTCCCAGGACAAGCTGCCGTTCCTGTCGAAGGACGCGGCGAAGACGGGCGCGGCCGCCGCGGTCGGACCGCAGAACCGTGACGTCATCGTCGTCCACCTGCACAACACCAAGGGCGGCGGCACGTCCACGGCGCTGCTCGTGAACAACACCACTACGAAGCGGGCCACCGCCGTCCTGCTGCCGAACTCCCTCGCCCTGTCGGACGAGGACGGCACCAACGCCACGCTCGCCAAGTCCGTCGACGAGGACGGCTCCTCCGGCACGAGCGACGGCCTCGACACCCTGCTCGGCACCGACATCCAGGGCACCTGGCGGCTCGACACCCCGTACCTCAACAACCTCGTCGAGCTCGTCGGGAACATCGACGTCACCACCGACACGAGCGTGCCGGACCCCGCCAAGAAGGGCACCGTGCTCGTCCACAAGGGCGCGGACCAGACCCTCAGCGGCCCGGCGGCCGTGGCGTACGCGACGTACCGGGCCAAGGGCGAGCCGCAGACGGCGCAGCTGGAGCGGTTCGGTCAGGTCATGCAGGGCGTGCTGCGCAAGCTGTCGTCCGACCCGCAGGCCGCGACGACCACGGTGCAGACGCTCGCCCAGATCCTCGACCCGTCGCTGACCGAGAAGGACCTCGGCGCCTTCCTCGCCAAGCTCGCCGACCGGGCCAAGGAGGGCGACTACAAGAGCGAGGTGCTGCCGGTGCAGCGCGGCGGCGCCATCTCCCGGTCCACCGCGGACTCGGTGGTCGAGAACGTGCTCGGCGGCACCGTGAAGTCCCCGTCCAGCGGCGACTCGCCGCGCGTCGGCATCGAGAACGCCACCGGGGACAAGGCCCGCACCGAGAAGGCGCGCGTGGCCCTGGTCAACGGCGGCTACACATTCGTGTCGGGTGGAACCGGAACGGCGGTCGCGACCTCCCGGGTCACGTACGCGGATGCCTCGCACAAGAAGGACGCCGTGGAGGTCGCCAAGACGCTGGGTCTGCCGACGTCGTCCGTGACGAAGGGCAAGGCTGCGAGGAACGCGGATGTCTCCGTGGTGCTGGGCCAGAACTACACCGGTCAGTGACCACGGTCACGCCGTGAGGGGTGTCGGCGGGCCGTGAGACCCTTGGGGTACCCCCCTGAGGGATCTCTCAGGGGATTCAGACCGCCGACGGAAAGCCACGTAGTGACCGCCACTGACCGTTCCATCGAGCTCCTCAACGTCGCCGCACAGGCGGCCGCAGACAAGCTCGCGCACGACATCATCGCCTACGACGTCAGCGATGTGCTGTCCATCACGGATGCCTTCCTGCTCGCTTCGGCGCCCAACGACCGCCAGGTCAAGTCGATCGTCGACGAGATCGAGGAGAAGCTGAACAAGGAGCTCGGCGCCAAGCCGGTGCGCCGCGAGGGCGACCGTGACGCCCGCTGGATCCTGCTCGACTACGTCGACATCGTCGTCCACGTCCAGCACAGCGAGGAGCGCGTCTTCTACGCCCTGGAGCGGCTGTGGAAGGACTGCCCCGAGATCGACCTGCCCGAGGAGGCCAAGGCCACGCGCGGCAAGGGCGAGGAGCACGCCAAGGAGCGGGAGGCCGCGGCCGCCGAGGCGGAGGAGGTGCTGTGACCAGCGCCTCTCGGGGGCGGCGCGTCGTCCTGTGGCGGCACGGCCAGACCGCCTGGAACCTGGAGCGCCGCTTCCAGGGCACCACGGACATCGGGCTGACCGAGACCGGCGTCGCCCAGGCCCGCCGCGCCGCCCGGCTGCTCGCCTCCCTGAGGCCGGACGCGATCATCGCGTCCGACCTCGATCGGGCCGCGAGCACCGCCGCCGAACTGACCGCGCTCACGGGCCTCGACGCCACGTACGACGAGAGCCTGCGCGAGACGTACGCGGGGGAGTGGCAGGGCCTCACACACGAGGAGATCATCGCCCGCTTCGGCGACCAGTACGCGGCGTGGAAGCGCGGCGAGCCCGTGCGCCGCGGCGGCGGTGAGCTGGAGACCGAGGTCGCCGACCGGGCCGCGCCCGTCGTGCTGCGGCACGCGGACAAGCTGCCCGACGACGGCCTGCTCGTCGTGGTCAGCCACGGCGGCACCATCCGCACCACCATCGGCCGGCTGCTCGGCCTGGAGTCCCACCACTGGGAGGGGCTCGGCGGCCTGTCGAACTGCTGCTGGTCCGTCCTCGGCGAGGGCGCCCGCGGCTGGCGTCTGCTGGAGCACAACGCGGGCACACTGCCGGAACCGGTCCTCGGCGACGACGACTAGGCGCCCAGGGGCCGGATTTCACTTTCCGGCAGGTCGCAGGCTAAAGTTCTTCTTGTTCGGCCCGCCGGGGGAAAGCCCGGAGGGGGAAGAACACGAGGGGCTATAGCTCAGTTGGTAGAGCGCCTGCATGGCATGCAGGAGGTCAGGAGTTCGATTCTCCTTAGCTCCACAGGAATCAAAGATCCCGTCCCGTAAGGGGCGGGATTTTTCGTTGCCGATTTTGCGGCAGGTTTGAGGCGCAGGGGGCGCCCGGGGCGTATACCTCTGCGGACGTCGTGTCCGGACTGGTACGCGGGCGTCGCTGACCGGGTCGCTTCCGCCGTGGCAGAATCGGACGGCCGGAACGGGGCTGTGTCCGACCGATGATGGCGGCCCGCTGGGGAGGGAGTGCGCGATGCCCTTGAGCATCAACGAGGAAGCCGATCGCTTCCTCGGCGTGGCAGCGATATCCGCCGAGCCCCCGGCCGGTTCAGAAGAAGTCCCGTCCCTCAACTGTCCGTCCTGCGGCTCCTTCCACGTCGCCCAGATGCTCGGCGACAACGGCGGGATCTCGTACGTGTGCACGGCCTGCGGCCACAGCTGGAGCTGAGCGGAACACATGGGTGCACACAGGAGGAAGTGCGACTGGTGCGGCAGCGGCACGCCCATCGTGCGAGACATGGAGCCGCTGAACCCCGACTACCAGTACTGGTGCGAGGAATGCGCGCGGGCGCTGATCATAAAGGGCGACCCGATCGAGACGTATCGGGAGCTGGAGGGCGAGCCGATCTACGGCCGGCTCCTGGACGAGCACTGCACGCTCAAGCGCTTCTATTCGTTCGCCACAGCCTGAGCGCGGAGTACGCCAGGAAGGCGCAGGCCACTCCTACGTAGAGCGCCGAAAGCATCGACTCGCCTACGTTCTGGTGGAGTTCGGGCCGCCCGTCGGTGTGCGGCACCCACCACAGCGCGTACGTGCAGAACGTCAAGGTCAGGGCGAGCGCGGCCTTTTGGCGGCCCGACTCCCACACGAGCAGCGCCAACGGCACGCACCAGACCCAGTGGTGGGACCACGAGACCGGGCTGATCAGGAGCGCCGTCGTCGCGCACGCCACCGCCGCCTGGGCGAGGCGCCCGCGCAGCGCCGCCGTGACTGCGACCGCGAGCCCGGCGAGGGCCGTCACGGCGGCGGCAAGGGCCCACCAGGTCCCCGGGTCCCCGGTGTGCAGCAGCCGGGCGAGTACGCCGCGCAGCGACTGGTTGCCGGTCTCCTCGGCGTGGCCGGGGCGGTCCGACTCGAAGATCATCCGCGTCCAGAAGTGCCGAGAGTCGCGCGGCAGGACGACGGCCGTCAGCACGGTCACGCAGACGAACGAGCCCACGGCCACGCCCGCCCCGCGCACCCACGGCCGCCAGGCCCCGCCGCGCGCCAACTGCGCGAGCCCCGTGCACAGCAGGAAGACGGCGAACAGCGCGGGCGTCAGCTTGATCGCCGCCGCGATGCCGATCCCCACGCCCGCCCAGCGGTGCCCGGGCCGGCGCGTCAGGTCCCACAGGACGAGCACGGCGAGCAGCAGATTGACCTGCCCGTACCGCAGCGTCGTCCACACCGGCTCGCACCACACGGCGACGGCCGCCACCCACAAGGCGTGCTCCACGCGCGCGTGGCGTCGCACGAGCCGCAGGGAGAGGTGCACAAGACCGAAGAGGAGGGCGAGGTTCAGGGCGGTCGCGGCGACCTTCATGGTCACCACGTCCAGGAACGTCAGCGGCAGGAACAGCAGCGCGGCGAACGGCGGGTAGGTGGTCGGCAGGTTGGCGTTGGTCGCACGCAGTGCGTACAGGTCGCCGCCCGTGCGGGCCGTCCAGCCCTCCGCCCGGTAGACCATCAGATCGATCATCGAGACGTCGGCCGCGCGCTGGGCGATCACGAAGGCCGTGAACGAGAGCAGGCAGGCGCCCAGCGCTGCCGGTGCGTGGCGGGTGCGGGGCAGTGCGAGCACAGTCACGTGAGGGAACACTAGTAGCCGTCAACGGCGACTTTTCCCTACAGAAGGGGGCGGAAGGGAAACGATTTGGTGATGCACCCGGGTGACCGTGTAATGTTGGCGACGCCGCCGGGGAGACCGACAGGGAAGCCCCGGGGGACCAAAGCACGGGGCTATAGCTCAGTTGGTAGAGCGCCTGCATGGCATGCAGGAGGTCAGGAGTTCGATTCTCCTTAGCTCCACAGG
>NZ_JAOZYC010000216.1:0-21595 GCF_035798155.1 Streptomyces endophyticus
GGACCGGCTGCGCGCCTGGGCGGGCGGCCTGCGCGGCGCGGGCTCGGTGCCGCGGCCCGCGCGCCTCGCCGGGATGGACGACGAACTCCTCGGCATCGAGGCCGAGCTCGCGGGCGGCAAGCCCTCACTGTGGCGGCGGATCGGCCCCGGCTCCCCGGTGCTCCCCATCGCCCTGCGTACGTTCGTCGGCTGCGCCCTCGCCGGATACGGTTCGCTCGCCATCGGTGTCGGCCGCCCCTACTGGGCCCTCGTCACCGCCGCCTCGATCTACCAGGCCAACATCACGCTGTCCTGGAACCGCGGCGTTCAGCGCGTCGTCGGCAACATCGCCGGTGTCCTCGTCTTCGCCGCCGTCGTCCCGCTCGCCCACGCCAGCCGGCTCGCCCTCGTGCTGTGCTGCCTCGCCTGCGCCTTCGGGGCCGAGGCGCTCATCACCCGTAACTACTGGCTCGGCAGCCTGTGCGTGACGCCGATGGCCCTGCTGGTCACCGAGTTCGCCCGCTACCAGGAACCCGGTGAGCTGATCGGCGACCGCATCGTCGACACCCTCGTCGGCGCGGTGCTCGGCGTCGTCGCGGCCATCGTCGTCACCAACCGGCGCGCCACCGACGGCATCGAGCAGGCCCTCGCCGCGAGCGACACGGCCCGCGAGAGCGCCGAGCGCACCCTCGCGCTTCCCGACCCCGGCCACGCCGGGCTGGAGACGGCCCGCCGCGCCCTCACCGCCGCCCTCGTCGAACTGCGCGCCGCCGCCGACACCGCGGCCGGCGAGTGGTGGCAGCGCGCCCTGCCCGAGGAGCGGGTGCTGGCCGCCGAGCAGTCCGGGCACCGTACGCTCGCGGCCACGGTGCGCCGGCAGGCGGCCGAGGCGGGCGCCGCCGCCTCCCCGAGTGGTGCGGGCGCCCAGCAGTAGCGGATAGTGGCGGACGCACAACGTTCGGCCCATGAGGAAGGTCCGGTCAGGCAGGCATGAGCACGCAGCAGGACGCGGCGGCAACGGGGCCGCTCGACATCGTGTCGTCGGTCGTACGGCAGTGGCAGGCCGTACGCCCCGACATCGACACAGGCCCCATGGAGATCATCGGGCGCATCAACCGGTGCGCCGCGCTGCTCCAGCAGGCGGAGGACGCACCGCTGCGGCACGCGGGCCTGACCAGGGCCGAGTTCGACCTGCTCGGCACGTTGCGCAGGACCGGCCGCGAACTCACCCCCGGCGACCTCGCCCGCGAGACGTTCGCGTCCGGCGCCGCCGTCACCAAGCGCCTCAAGCAGCTCCAGGAACGCGGCCTGATCTCCCGCCGCGGCGACACCCGCGACCGCCGCGTCTCCCACCTCAGCCTGACGGACGAGGGCCGCGCCCTCGTCGACGAACTGCTCCCGAGCCAACTCGCGTACGAGGGCTCGGTCCTCGCGGGCCTCGGCGCGGACAAGGACACCCAACTCAGCGTCCTGCTGGGTGAGTTGCTGCTCCAACTGGAGGGGCGACTGGGCGCCGGGCCGCACTAGGGCCCCTTTTGACGCACCTCTGCTGACGCACCTCCGCGCGCTGAGCGATGTGCCTGCTCGGAAAAGTGTCGCAGTTATACGTACAACTGCGACACTTTTCCGAGCAGGGACCACCTCGACGGCCGACACGGGTCAGCGGGGCAGCGTCGCGCCCTCGATGCCGTACTCCTCGCGCCGCCCGCACATGCCCAGGCCGCCGTGACGGGTGGGCGTGGCGGTGTGGGCGGTCGACGCGGCCAGGTAGCCGTCGGCCTCGCCCCTTTCCAGGGCGTCGAGTTGAGCCCCGGTGCGCTCGGCGGTGGCCAGGGCGCCGGTGCGCCACAGGTCGCGCCAGGCGGCCAAGCGCGGGCGGACCAGTTCGGCCGCCGCCCGCTGGAACGCGCGCAGCGGCTCGGCGTCGCCCGCCGCGAGCGCCTCGCGCAGCGGCAGATAACCCTCGACCGCCAGGTCCCGGCGGCGAAGTGCGGCGGCCTCCGCCTCGGGGCCCGCCGGAGCCGGAAGGGCGGCCGCGGCCGCGTACTTCTCCGGGTCGGCCAGATACTCCGGCGGGAACGTGAACACCGCGTCGCCCGCCTCCGGCAGCCCGCTGTTCTGCATCAGGACGGTGATCCGCAGATCCTCGCCCTGCACCATGCGGTGCACCGTGCCCGGCTCGAACCACGCGAGCGAGCCCGCCTCAAGAGGCGTGTCCCGGTAGCCGTCCGGGCTCAGCGTCTGCACGGCGCCGCGCCCGCCCGTCACGACGTACGCCTCTGTGCACACCAGGTGCAGATGCGGACTGCCGCCACAGACACCGTCCGCCGCCTGCCAGTCGTACGCGGAGATGTGGGACAGACCGATCCCGCCGGGCAGCGGCCGGTCGAGGCCCGAGGCGTCCGGGCTCACCACGGGAGTTCCTTGAGGCGGCTCGCGACCCGCTCCTTGTCCCAGGCGCCGTCCGCGACCACGATCCGGTACCGGTAGCGGAACGTCTCGCCCGCCGCCAGCGCGAACTCCTCGAAGAACGCCCAGGAGAACGCGACCGTCGGAATCGGCAGCGAGCGCACGAACCAGTGCGAGGCGTGGATCGCCTCCGCGTTCTCCGGAGCGTGCTCGAACACCAGCGTCGAGTGCGCGTCGACATCGTCGTGCTCGCCGGTGAACGCCAGCCACGGACCCTGTGTGCCCATCAACTCGCTGTCGGAGGCGTCTCCTTGAGACCCGAAGACCTTGCCGCCCGTGAAGTCGCGCGGCCCGCGCCACTGCAGGCCCGTGTAACCGGCCATCTCGCGCCCCGCGGTGGTCGGCGAGCCGAAGTGCAGGGCCTCGCCGTCGGCGCGGGTGTTCGTCAGCTCGATCGACCAGTCGACGGCGTACGAGCCCGAGTCCGGGTCCACCGAGTGCACACGGACCCCGCGCTGCTCGCGGGCCCACTCGGCGCCGCCGTTCTCGATCCAGGTCAGGCGCTCGGTTAGGCTCAGCTCGTCGGCACCGGCCTCGACGGTGTCGAAGCCGTCATGCCGCATCGAGCCGATGCGGTCGTGCAGCGGGAGGTAACCCTCGCCGTGGACATAGCAGTTGCCGCCCCAGAAGTTCTGCCCGGACAGGTGGCTGGCCGTCATCTGCAGGCCCTTGTGCCAGCGGTGGTCATTGGGCCGGTAGCCCGAGACCAGGTTGCCGGACAGGGTGCGCAGCGGGTGCACGTACGGCTTGCGGGCCTCGAAGGCGTCCGGGTCCGGCTTGTAGACGTAGGAGAAGAGGTCCGTGCCGGTCGCGGTGGAGCGCACCACGACGCGGTCGCCGTGGAGATGACTGACCTGAAGGGTGCTCACTGCTTCGGGCTCCAATCCGGGTGGTCGCCGTGCATCGCGGCGTAGAACGTGTCGCCGGGGCCGATCTCGCCGGCCGTGACGGTGTTGCCGGTGAACGCCGACTTGTAGAGCGCGGTGGCGAACTCCAGCGTGCTGCGGGCGCTTTGGCCGCTGCCGGGCGGGCGGGTGCCGGTGTCGTACGCGTCGAGCAGGGCGGTCAGCTGCGCGGTGTGCGAGCTGGGGACGTCGGCGGTGGGCGCGGGCGGCGGCTCGCTGCCCGGGGCCGGGGTGTAGCGCCAGTCGTCGTTGCCGTGCCCGTACAGATGGGTCAGCTCGACGGTGGCCTTCTCGCAGTCGATGCGGATGCGGCTCGTCTCGTCGGGCGAGAGCACGGAGTTGACGACCGTACCGAGGGCGCCGTCCTTGAACCGGACGAGCGCGGTCGACACGTCCTCGCTCTCCGTGTCGTGCACCAGGCGGGCCGCCATCGCCCGGATCTCGGTCCACTCACCGAGCAGGTGCAGCATCAGGTCGTACTGGTGGATGCCGTGGCCCATGACCGGGCCACCGCCCTCGCTGGCCCACTTTCCGCGCCAGGGGACCTCGTAGTAGGCGGCGTTGCGGTACCAGGTCGTCTGGCAGTGGGCGACGAGCGGGCGGCCGAGCGCGCCCTCGGTGAGCAGCGAGCGGGCGTGCACGGCGCCCGAGCCGTAGCGGTGCTGGAAGACGACGGACGCGTACGCGCCGCTGGCCTCCTCGGCGGCGGCGATCTCGTCGTACTCGGCGAGGGAGAGGGTGAGCGGCTTCTCGCACAGCACCCAGGCGCCGGACTTGAGCGCCGCGACGGTCTGTTCGCGGTGGAACATCGGCGGGGTGCCGATGAGGACGAGGTCGGGCCTCGCCTCTTCGAGCATCGCGGTCAGGTCGGTGTGCACGGAGACGTCCGCGAACCCGGCGTCGGCGGCCTGGGCGCGGAAGCCGTCGAGGCGGCCTCGGTCCACGTCGACGGCGGCGACGAGTTCGACGCGGTCGCGCAGTGAGGTGAGGGCGGGCAGGTGGCTGCCGGTGACGATCGCGCCTGTGCCGACGACGGCGGCACGCAGACGGGATCCCTGGCGGGCTGGGCTTGGCATGCGGGTTCCTCGCGGAGAGCTATCGGAGGGGGGAAAGCGCTTTCCGTTCCCGTGACCCTAAGCGGGTTACGCGGGTCCGGACAAGAGGGTCCGGCGGTCCGGCCGCAGGATTCTGGCCCCACCCCCGCCCCTCGATCGCCGGAGGTGCCAGGCGCGATCGAAACCCACGGTTTGAAACGTATCAGCCGCTTCACATCCCCCAAGGGGAAAGCTTCCGCAACCCATTGACACGGGCGTACGCCCCAGGTTCGTATGGACCCGCCTGCGGGTCGACCATCTGCCGTCGTCGTGCGCGGAGCCGCAAGGCCACCATCAATGGAGCGTTTCAAAGACAGTGACGACCGTCTGTTGTGCAAGCGCTTTCTACTCAGTGCCGTGGCCTGATCACACCTAGGAGAGCCATGAGCGTGACCGCGTCAAAGGAGTCGCGTACCGCGGACGCGCCCGCCGCCGGGCGGGCGATGTCGAGAAAGGCCGCGGCCAGCGGCTGGATCGGCAGTGCCCTCGAGTACTACGACTGGTTCATCTACGCCCAGGCGGCGGCGCTCGTCTTCCCGAGGATCTTCTTCCCGGAGGGCAACGCGACGATCGCCGTGCTCGCGTCGCTGGGCACCTACGCCGTCGGGTACATCGCGCGACCCATCGGCGCCGCCGTGCTCGGCCACTGGGGAGACAGGAAGGGCCGCAAGAACGTCCTGGTTCTGGCCATGTTCCTGATGGGCGTCTCCACGTTCGTGGTGGCGCTGCTGCCCACCTACGGTCAGGTCGGGATCATCGCGCCGATCCTGCTGACCCTCGTCCGCCTGGTGCAGGGCTTCGCCGTGGCGGGCGAGTTGAGCGGGGCCAGCGCGATGATCATCGAGCATGCTCCGCACGGGAGGCGCGGGTTCCTCGCGAGCTTCGCCCTGCACGGGACCGTCGCCGGACAGATCCTCGGCGCCGCGATCTTCCTGCCGATGTCGATGCTGCTCTCCGACGAGGCCTTCACGTCCTGGGGCTGGCGCATCCCGTTCGTGCTCAGCGCCGTGGTCGTCCTCGCCGGCTTCCTGATCAGGCGCCGCGTCGAGGAGACGAAGACCTTCGAGGAGCAGCAGGAGACCGGCCCCGAGGCGCACAAGGTGCCGCTCGTCGAGGCGTTCCGGGAGAACTGGCGGGAGATCGTCCGCGCGGTGTGCATGACGCTCGTCAACGTCATCGGCGTCACGGTCTCGGTTTTCGGCGGCGCCTACGCGACGCAGTCCGGCTACGGCGTTGGCATGAGCACGACCGTCTACCTGTGGATCCAGATCGCCGCGAACGTGGCGGGCATGTTCGTCGTCCCGGTCTTCGGACACCTCTCCGACCGGTTCGGCCGCCGCCCGATCATGATCGGGGGCGGTCTTGTGGCGGGTCTGCTCTGCTACCCGTACCTGTGGGCGGTCAGCACCAACAACGTGCCGCTGACCTTCGTGCTCGCGGTCCTCTCCTGGGGCGTCGCCTACCAGTCCTGGAACGCCACGTTCGCCTGCTTCTTCCAGGAGCTGTTCCCGGCGGCCCGCCGCGTCACCGGGTTCGCGCTGGCGCAGAACATCGGCCTGGCGATCGTCGCCTTCCTGCCGACGATCTTCACTCTGGTGGCGCCGCCCGGCTCCTCGAACGTGCCGCTCACCATCGGCACGCTCTGCCTCGCCATCACCGTCGTCGCCTCGATCGCGACGTGGAAGTCCCCGGAGACGTACCGCATCCCGCTCGACCGGCTCGGCAGCCCGGACGCGAAGCCGCTGTCCCGCGAGGCGTACGAGGAGCTGCGCGCGGCGGGGAAGTAGCGAGGCGGCGGTGCGGGCGTGGGGCTGGGTACCACCCGCCCCGCGCCCGCACCGGGGATGCGGTCCGTCAGTGCGCCACGCCCAGCAGCACGGCAAGACCTGCCGCGATCGCGCCGAGCACACTCACGGCGATGACGCCGATCAGGACGTACCCGAGCCAATTACTGTCCTTGCCGGGCCCGCTCCACCCCGCCTTGGCACCGACCTGCGCGACGACGGCGACGCCGAAGTCCTCGTTGTGCGGGCTCGGTTCCAGCGTCGCTGCCCCGGCGTTCGTCACGCGCTCGAAGGCCTTCCAGCCGGCCTGTCCACTCTGGGACCTGGGGCCCATGCTGCCGTCGGTGCCGAGCGGGTGACCGTCGTAGGAGACTTTGATCCTGCGGTTACCGGCGTCCGGCGTCACGTGCCACACCCGCACCGCATCGCACCCCTGCCAGCGAGGGTCCGCCAGATCCGGCACGATGTCGAACCACGACTGCGCGGGCTCGACCCGGTACGGGGCACCGGAGTACGCGATCTGCTGCCGCACGAGCTCAATCAGCTCCTCGGCGGCGGAGGCTTCGCCGCCCACGGCCGCGGTGCTGTCACCCGCGACCTGGGCGCCACCGACACCCGGCGGGCCCCACGCGGGCCCCGCGGCGCCGACCTGCTGACCCAACTGCCCGCCACCGACAGGCTGCTGAGCAGCCACCAGATCGGCGACGTCGCTCAGGAACTCCAGCGCCGGCTCGATCTCCTGCGGCGACTGCTCGTCCTTGTCCCAGCTGATCAGTTCCGTGTCGGTGAACCGCAGCGGATACTTCGCGGCCCGCGGATCGCCCAGCAGGAACTCGGCGAGCGGCCCGTTCAGCGCGGCGGCGGCGACGGACGGCTGCAGCGTCCGCACGGTGAACCGCTCGTCGAACTCCGGGTTCCCGATGCGCGCATCGTCGCCCGCCCCGAACGCCCGCCGCAGCCTCCCGGTGCGCTGCACCATGAACGCGCCGACGGAGTGCGGGAGTTGGACTGCCCACACGGCGTACGTCGAGCTGCTGCTGTCGTCGCTGGAGCCGTCGCCCATGTCGCCGTGGGGCATGGAAGTGGTGACGACATACCCCTCGAACGCTGCCGCATCGCGCCCGCGGTAGGGCCCGTAGCAGTAGTCGGTGAAGGTCACCCCTCTCCGGGAGCCGACCGGGAACGGCGCGTCGCCCAGAAACCGCTCGGTTTCGCCGTTCGAGGGCTTCTGGACGTGCTGCCACCCCAGTCGCGAGGTCAGCTCCCCGTACTTGCCCAACTCCCTGTTGCGCCGCCACCGTTGCCACATTGAGGTCACGACGAGGAAGACCAACCAGCAGGCCAAGATGATCACAATGGTGCCCACGACGTCACACCTCCCCTTCGCCCGGCGTCGGCGTCGTAAAGAGCGCGGTGTCGCCCAGCGCTTCCGGCTCGACGGCATACCCCGTCATCGATCTCCCCCATGAAAATTCACGATCACCCGAACCGGGCGAGCGGGGAGTCTACGTGATGGCCTCGGCGTCAGCACTCGAAAGGATGGTGCGCCGTGAGCAACCCGTGGACGCCGACGGTGAGTTGCTCAAGACCCGGGGCATGAAGCTGGGCAGCCCCGAGAACGGGGCTGCCCAGAAGGCAACGGGGGCGGGGCCGTGCGGCCCGGTGGCGTCAGGTGATCGGGAGCTCCGGCTTCTGCGGTGACATCGAGCGGCCGTCGACCCGGGCCGCGATCACCTCTTGGAGTTCCTCCGCGGACAGATACGCGTCGGTCATCTCGAAGTCCCGCAGCGTCGCGGGCCGGTGTCGCTGGAAGCCGGTGCGGACGAAGTCGTCGCCGGCGACCGCGTTGAGCGTCCAGTTGGCCGCCGTGCGGAACCGTGCGGTGAGGGTGCGCAGCGCGCCGATGTGGTAGCCGCGGGCCACGACCTGGGCGGGCAGCCCGGTCAGCTGGATGCCCAGCGGCTTCGACACGGCCTGGATGCCGCCCAGGTCGACGACGAGGCCGAGGTCCTTGTGGCGGTAGGGCGCCAGCGGTTTGCCGCGCACCGAGGCGAGGATGTTGCGGGCCGCCGCCCAGCCCTGCCGCATCGCGTGCTGCGCGGTCGGCGGGCACATCGCGTCGCCGCCCTTGACGAGGTCGGGGACGGCCGCCGCGTCGCCGAGCGCGAACACCCCGTCGAGCCCGGGCACGGTCAGGTCGGGACTCACCACGAGCCGGCCGCGGTTGGTCTCCGCACCGAGGGTCGCCACGAGCGGGCTGGGCGCGACACCGGCCGTCCAGATCAGCGTGTGGCAGGGCAGCTCGCGCCCGTCGGTGAGTGTCACCGTGTCCTCGGTGACGCTCGCCACCGACACCCCGAGCGAGACGTGCAGCCCACGCCGTTCCAGGATGTCCATCGCCTTGTCGCCGAGCCGCTCGCCCAGCTCCGGCATGAGCTTGGGCGCCACATCGACCAGGTGCCACTTGATGAGTTTCGGGTCGAGCCCGGGGTAGCGCTTGACCGCGGCGGTCGTCAGGCGCTGCAGATACGCGGCCGTCTCCGTGCCCGCGTAGCCGCCGCCGACCACCACGAACTGCAGCCGCGCCTCGCGCTCGGCCGGGTCGGAGCTGGCCGCCGCAAGGTCCAGCTGCGTGATCACGTGGTCGCGGATCCAGGCCGCCTCGGCGAGCGTCTTCACGCCGACCGCGTACTTGTCCAGGCCCGGGATGTCGAACTGGCGCGTCACACTGCCCGGCGTGAGCACCAGGTAGTCGTAGTGCTCGACACTGACCTCGCCGTTTATCTTCCGTACGACGACGGCCTTCGCCTGTGGGTCCACGCCGATCGCGCCGCCCGGCACGATCGCGGTGCGCCGCAGCATCCTGCGCAGCGGCACCGCCACGGACTGCGGTGTGAGCACGCCGGAGGCCACGTGCGGAAGCAGTGGCAGATACAGCTGGTGCGCGGTGGGGCTGATGAGCCGCAGCACCGCCTCTCCGGGCTTGAGCTCCTTCTCCAGCTTGTGCGCGCACTCCATCCCGGCGAATCCCGCGCCGATGATCAGGATCCGGGGGACGGACGACGAACGGGAAGCGCTGGTGTTCCGCGGAGTGGTCATGTCGGATCTCTCCTGGGGTGGGCTGCGTGGGACCTGTGATGCGTCGTCGATCCCTGCGTATCCGGATTCGGCACGCCCGAATCCCGAACTCACGCCATCCTCCGCCCCCTGCCCGGCCACCGCATGCGAATCAGGGGACCGTCCGACGCACCCCGCCCGCGCCCCACCACACCCGAACGACCCCGTACGCGGGGCTCCGCGCCGTAGGCCGTTCGAGCGAGGAGGGCATCCAGGGCGGCTCAGATTCCCGGCCGGTACCGGATCGGATGCTCCTGCGGCACCTCGACGAGGACGATCTCGTGGCCGTCCGGATCCGTGATCCACATTTCGATGAGGCCCCAGGGCTCCTTCACCGGCTCCCGGACCACCGTGACGCCCCGCTCGGCCAGCTCATCGTGCGCCGCGTGCACGTCCGCCACCTGCATCCACAGCTTGAGGCTCGGTACCGGAGGCTCCGCGGAGCGGCCCGCCACCTCCAGGAATCCGCCGCCGAGGAAGTACACGGTGCCCCGCTCGGGCCCGGTGCCGAACTCCCGGTAGACCGCGAGGCCCAGCGCCTCCCCGTAGAACGCCCGTGACCGCTCGGGATCGGTCGGCCGGATCAGGACCCTGCTGCTCAGTACGTGAACCATGCCGACGCAGCCTAGGGCCCTTCTGACGGATCCTGCCGGAGTCGCGGGCCCTGGCACGCACCGCCCATGACCAGCCACCCGGATCCAGCCCGACCCGTCAGAAGGACCCTGGCGTGCCCGCGCTAACCTCGACGGCGCGCCCCGCACGTCCGTCGTCCCTCAATCTGGAGGCTCTCCCATGACCACCGTCGACCTCGTCTTCCGTGACGCCGGGCCCGAGGACGTCGATGTACTCGTCGCCCTCATCGAGTCGGCCTACCGAGGCGACTCCAGCCGGACCGGCTGGACCACGGAGGCGGACATCCTGGAAGGGCAGCGGACCGACCCGCAGGGCGTGCTGGAGGTCATCGAGGATCCCGACAGCCGGCTGCTGACGGTGGAGCGGGACGGCGCGGTCGTCGCCTGCTGCCAGCTGGAGCACCGCGGCGATCACGCCTACTTCGGCATGTTCGCGGTCAGCCCCGCCCAGCAGGGCGCGGGCCTCGGCAAGGCGATCATCGCGGAGGCCGAGGGCCGGGCCCGCGAGACCTGGGGCGTCAGCGAGATGCACATGACGGTGATCGATGCCCGCGAGGAGCTCATCGCCTGGTACGAGCGCCGCGGCTATCGCCGTACGGGACGGTTCAGCCCCTTCCCGTACGGCGACGAGCGCTTCGGCATTCCGCAGCGCGACGACCTCAAGTTCGAGCTGCTCGTCAAGCCGCTTCAGTAATCAGTGATCACGCGGTGAAGCGGCCGGTGCGCTTGATCTCCGGGTAGTCCGTGGTCGCGCCGTCGAGGCCGAGCGCCCGCACGAGCCGCAGATCGTCCTGGGTGTTCACGACCCAGCCGATGATCCGCAGGTCGGCCTTGCGGGCGTGCTCGACGATCTCCTGCGTGAGCCGCCGGATGTTGAGCACCAGCGTCGTGGCCCCCGCGGTGACGGCCCGCTCGACGACGCCGGTGCCGTAGCGGCTGGCGACGAGCGCCGTGCGCACGCCCGGCACGAGCCGGGCGATCTCGGTGATCGCCTCGGCGTGGAACGAGATGACCTCGACCCGGTGCACCAGATCGCGGCGCAGCATCACATCGGCGAGCGCCCGCGCCGCCGCCGTGTCCTTGATCTCGGCCTGCAGCGGGGAGCCGACCGCGTCGAGCACCTCCTCGAAGACCGGCACGCGCTCGCCGCGCCCGGCGTCGAGGCTGCGGATCTCGGCGAGGGTCTTCTCGGCGATCGGCCCGTGGCCGTCCGTGGTCCGGTCGACGTCTGCGTCGTGCATGACGACGAGCGCGCCGTCCTTGCTCAGGTGCAGGTCCAGTTCGATGATGTCGAGTCCCCCGCGCTCGGCGGCGACGAAGGACCTCAGGGTGTTCTCGGGTTCGAGACCCATGGCTCCGCGATGCCCGATGGTGAGGAAGTTCAAGGTCGTCTCGCCTCCGTCGACTGCGGCTCGGTGCTGCCGCGCGGACGCGACAGACTCGTACACTAACGGGCCGTCTGCGTGAGGGAACCGTGCCTACGAGAAGGACCGGAGTCGTGGGTTCTGGTGCCCACGACCCCGAGGATCAATCCCGTGATCACAGCGGCGACGAGGATGGCACGGGTACTCATGGCGGATGCGCCTCCGGGCGGTACGGGCAGGGGTCCGGCCCGTCCTACCGGGCGGGTCACCCCCGGCGCGAGTTCGCTCACCCGGTGGTGGGCGCGTCCCCGTCGGCGTTGACTTCGGGGGCGGCGGGCAGCGCGTCCAGGTCCGCCAACATGCCGTGCGCGAGCTCGACTTCGGCCGCGAGGTGCCGCTCGCTCCAGCGCAGCGCGATCTGCGGGTGCGCCCACGCCTCCACGCCCTCCGCCCGCGCGGCCGCGTCCCGCACCTCCTTCAGCTCGCCCTCGGTGCGCGCCACATGCTCCTCGATGAGCGTGCGCAGCCGCCCCGGGGCGGCGAGATGCCCCAGCCATACGCGCAGCAGTACCGGGTGCCGCAGCGACACGGCGGCCGTGTCCCGGTCGCCGGCCGCCCACGCGGCGAGCGCGTCCCGGCCCGCGCGCGTGATGGCGTACGTGCGCTTGGTGCGCGGCTCCTCCGGGCCCGAGCGCCGGGACGTGGCGTATCCGAGCCGCTCCAGCCTGCGCAGCTCGGCGTAGATCTGGCTGAAGGCGGGGGAGCCGTAGAAGAAGCGCAGCGACGCGTCCGCCCACTTCTTCAGCTCGTACCCGGTCCGCTCGCCGGGCGGGAAGGAGAGCAGCCCGAGCACGGCCCAGGCGGTCGGCGGCAGCTGCGTGGTCGGCATGGCTCCGCATTGAAGCCAGCGGAGGTCACGGACGCAAGAGCTACTTTCGGCGCAGGTGGGCCGAGAGGTGATGCTGCAGTGGCCGGCCGACGGCCGCGAGGTCGTGGGTGAACGTGAGGGTGTCGTCGTCGGTGAGCGTGTAGCGGCGCCCTGTCGCGTCGACCTGCTTGGCGCTCGGAGTGAGGCCGACGGTGTGCGTGGCGAGCTCGACCGTGCCGTCGGCGACGGCGCCGACCATGATCTCCGCGATCCCGGTGGGCTGCGTGATCAGCGCCTCGACGCGGCCCTCGGGCTGAATCCGCCACCAGCCGCTCTCGCGCGCGGCGGGCCGCACGGGGGCGTCATCGGCGTCGATCAGCCAGGCCCGCGCCTCGTACCGCAGGAAGGGCCTGCCGTCGTGGCTGAACGTGACCTCCTGCGCGTACGTGAAGTCGCCGTCCAGGGTGGGGTATTCGCCCCGCCCCCGGCCGTGCCAGCTGCCGAGGAGGCCGAGGACGGGCGCGAGCAGCGGGTGCGGCTCGGGGGTCTCGCCGTACGGGTAGGCGGGCGCGGGCGTGGGGTCGAACACGGGTGACTCCTGGGGCTAGGGGGTTACCGGGGAAGCGTAGAGCGTGGCCGGATCGGCTGTGCGCGGCGTCGTGCCTCTTCCCTTCTCTGACGGGCCGTCATATAGCTATTAGTCATATGGAGCACGTGACATCCACCGCACCCACCGCACCCACCGCATCCACCGCATCCACCGCATCCACCGCATCCACAGCACCGACAGCTCGGGAGGCACCGTGAAGTTCAGCGTCATCTTCGAGGCCCAGCTCGCCGACCCCACCGTCGAACGCGAGCACCAGCTGCTGCGCGACAGCGTGGAACAGGCCGTGTTCGCCGAGGAGATGGGCTTCGACCGGATCTGGGCGGTCGAGCACCACTCCCTCAAGTGGTACGCGCACATGTCCGCGCCGGAGATCTTCCTGACCTGGGTCGCGGCCCGCACCTCCCGCATCCGCGTCGGGCACGGAGTGGTGTGCATGCCGTTCAACTTCAACCACCCCGCGCGCGTGGCCGAACGCGCCGCGATGCTCGACCTGTTGTCCGGCGGGCGGCTCGACCTCGGGGCGGGGCGCGGCGGCACCACGCAGGAGACGTCGCTGTGCGGCGTCGACAAGGAGCGGACCACGCAGGAGGTCGAGGAGGCGCTGCGGATCATCGGGAAGGCGTGGGAGAAGGACGAGCTGGAGCACCACGGCCCGCTCCTCGACATCGACCCGCACCCGATCCTGCCCCGCCCCGCGCAGACCCCGCACCCGCCGCTGTTCCTCGCGTGCAGCCGTACGGAGACGCTGCGCCAGGCCGCCGAACTCGGCGTCGGCGCGCTGGTGATGGGTTTCGCGGGCCCGGAGGCGATCGCCGACATGCGCGGCGCCTACGACGCGGCGATCGCGGCCCGCACCCCGGAGCGCCATGTGTCCTCCGTCGTCAACGACCACTTCTCCGTGCTCTGCCCGACGATCGTGCTCGACGACCGGGAGACGGCGCGCAGCATCGGCATCCGCGGCCAGCGCTTCTTCGCGCAGTCCATCGGGCACTGGTACGGCGGCGCGGGCATCCCCGACGAGGCCGTCGTGGAGGGCGCGGACGAGGCGGAGGAGATGCGCAAGGCCGCCGAGCAGGTCGTCGCCCGCCTCCACGAGCACCACATCCCCGTCCGCCCCACCGCCACGGCCACCTTCAACGCCGACCACGCGTACGGCACCGCCGACGACGCCATCGCCTACGTGGAACGCCTCCGCGACGCGGGCGCCGACGAGATCATGTGCCTGATCCAGATGGGCACGGTGCCGCAGGAGGCGTGCATGGAGACGCTGCGGCAGTGGGGCGAGAAGGTGATCCCGCACTTCCGGCACGAATCAAGCCCCGCCGTCTGACGAGAGGCAGCGGGGTCCGGGGCAGAGCCCCGTGACGTCGCGCCCGACTGGCCGCGGCCGAGCATCCACCCCCGCCGAACCAAGGAGCCGCCCATGACCCCCGACCCGGCCGACCGCCTCGCACCCGAGGCGCGGCCCCTCGTCGACGCCATCGCCGCCGCGTTCCCCGACCTCGGGGGCACCGTCACCGATGCCGCCGAGGCCCGCAGGATCCTCGCCGCCGCCCCCGATTCGCCGTTCCCCGCGCCCGTCGTGGGGGCCATAGAGGACCGCGCGATACCCGGGCCGCCGGGCGCGCCCGCGATCCCCGTGCGCGTGTACCTGCCGGAGCCGGACGCGGCGGCAGGACCCCGCCCCGTCGTCGTCTTCTTCCACGGCGGCGGCTGGGTCATCTGCGACCTCGACAGCCACGACCACACCGCCCGCGCCCTGTGCAGGGACGCGGGCGCCGTCGTCGTCTCGGTCGACTACCGGCTCGCGCCCGAGGCCCCGTTCCCCGCCGCCGTCGAGGACGCGTACGCCGCCGTGTGCTGGGTCGCCGATCACGCACGTGAACTGGGGGCCGATCCAGGAGCGTTGACGGTGGCGGGCGACAGCGCGGGCGGGAATCTCGCCGCGGTCGTCGCACAGATCGCGCGCGACGAGGACGGTCCTGACATCGCGTGCCAGGTCCTCGTCTACCCGGCCACCGACGCCCGCCAGAAGTCCGGCTCCTTCGAGGCCAACGCCGAGGGCTACTTCCTCACCGCCGCCCACTGCGGCTGGTTCCGCGAGCAGTACCTGGGCGCGGACGGCGACCCCGCCCACCCCCACGTATCGCCGCTCCTCGCCGAAAACCTCGCGGGGCTGCCCGCCGCCCACCTCGTCACCGCCGGCTGCGACCCGCTGTGCGACGAGGGCCGGGCGTACGGGAAGGCGCTGCGCGACGCGGGCGTCGCGGTCACGGAGGGCCACTTCCCGCGGATGTTCCACGGCTTCTTCGGGTTCCCCGAACTCCTGGAGGACTCCCGGCAGGCCCTGGCCGGCGCGGCAGAGGCGATTGCGAATACCGCCTGCCACAGGAAAAACAGCGGTGATCTAGGGGGTGGCGCAGGATAATTTCCCGAGACCCCCCTTGTGGTCGGGAACCTCGCGTGCATACGGTGTTCTTACGCGAGGTTCTCCCGTGGAGGTTGGGACATGACGGAAATTCTTGTGCAGGCTGGCGCGGAGGGGACGGATTCTCCGGTCCAGGTGGTCGGACCCAGGGTGGTGGAACACCCGGCCTGGCCCATGCTCAAGGACGCCGTGGAGGAGTTCAGGCCCCTGCAGAGCAAGGACGGGTCGATCGACTTCGAGGCCGAGGGCGCCCCGACGAAGGCCGACGCCGAGCGGATCCTGGGCCGTGTCACAGCCGCGGTCGAGGAGCTCGCCCCGCTGCTGCCGCACGACGCCGCGTACCACGAGGCGCTCGTGCGCGACCTGCGCCGCTGGGCGGAGGGCGGCTTCGAGGTCCCGGACTTCCTGGACTCGCTGCTCGCCTTCCAGCCCGCCGCGCAGCGCCGGGACGGCCTCCAGCACCTGGTGGTCTTCCCGATGTACACGCAGAACGGCAACCCGGACCGCAATCTGGAAGCCGTCGTGCTGCGCATGGTCTGGCCGGACTGGCTCGCCGAGCTGGAGGCGACCCGCTACGACAACCCGCTGTTCTGCGGCATCACCTTCGAGGACTTCACCGCCGGGTACGACACGAACTCGGCGGTGCTCTTCCCCGAGACGATCGCCGTGCGCGAGGCGCCCGAGCGCTTCTCCTGGGGCGGCATCTTCTGCGACCGCGAGGCGGCCCGCTTCCGCCGCGTCACCGAGGCCGCCGTGGACATCCTCGGCGTCGAACTGCCCGCGGACATCGAGGAGATGGTCGCCGACCAGGACCGCTGCCAGCAGGCGTTCGTGCTGTGGGACATGGTCCATGACCGCACGCACAGCCACGGCGACCTGCCGTTCGACCCGTTCATGATCAAGCAGCGCCAGCCGTTCTGGATGTACGGCCTGGAGGAGCTGCGCTGCGACCTCACCGCCTTCAAGGAGGCCGTGAAGCTGGAGGCCGACGGCGTCCCGCAGGCGCGCGACGTGCAGTACGCCGTTCTCTTCGACCGGATGTTCCGCTTCCCGGTCACCGGCGACCGCGTCAAGAACTACGACGGTCTCGGCGGCCAGCTGCTCTTCGCGTACCTGCACAAGCACGACGTCGTGCGCTGGACGGACAACAAGCTGCACATCGACTGGCAGCGCGCCCCCGAGGTGACCAACCAGCTGTGCGGCGAGATCGAGAAGCTGTACCGCGACGGCATCGACCGCCCGAAGCTGGTGCACTGGTTCGCTGCGTACGACCTGGTGTCCACGTATCTGTCCCCGCACCCCGGCTCCCGCTGGGCGAAGGGTCCCGACGCCCTGGACACGTCCCTGCCGCCGCGCAAACTCGTGGACGAGGTGCTTCCCGACGAGTTTCCGCTCAGCATGTTTTATGAGGCCCTCTCCAAGAAACTGAAGACCGTGATCGCCTCCACGAAGGGGATCACCGCGGAGCGTGCCGAGAAGGTGGCCGCGTGAGCCACCGTGAACAGCAGCAGGAGGCGACTGTCATGAGCGACACCAACGGGACCAGGGACACGCTGGACGGTGCGGTGATCGCGGTCGCCGGAGCCGCCGGACCGGCCGGCAAGGCCACCCTCAAGCGGCTCGCGGAGGCCGGCGCCACCGTCATCGGGGCCGACGCGGACGCCGAGCGCCTGGTGACGGCCGTCGACGAGGCGCGCTACGCGCACGGCGGCGCCACCGTCATCGGCGACAACGTCGACCTGCTCGACCTGCACGCCACCCGTGACTGGGCCGGACGCATCGAGAAGGACTTCGGCCGCGTCGACGGCCTCGTGCACCTGGTGGGCGGCTGGCGCGGCGGCGCGACCTTCGCCGACACCGACCTCGCCGACTGGGACCTGCTCGAAAAGCTCCTGATCCGCACCGTGCAGCACACGTCCCTCGCGTTCTACGAGGGCCTGTCCCGCAGCGACCGCGGCCGCTATCTGCTCATCAGCGCCGCGGGCGCCTCCAAGCCGACCGCGGGCAACGCCGCGTACGCCGCCTCCAAGGCCGCCGCCGAGGCGTGGACGCTCGCGCTCGGTGACTCCTTCCGTAAGGCGGGGGGCGAGACGGGGCCGCAGCAGGCGGCTGCGATCCTGGTGGTCAAGGCGCTGGTGCACGACGCGATGCGCGCCGAACGCCCCAACGCGAAGTTCGCGGGCTTCACGGACGTCACGGAGCTGGCCGAGGCCATCTCCGGTGTCTGGGAGCGGCCCGCCGCCGAACTGAACGGGACCCGTCTGTGGCTGACCGAGAAGCCGTGAACCCTCCTAAGACCGATGCGCACCGGCATCACGACCCCGCCACGCAGGGGTTCGCCAGTGACAACTACGCGGGAGGCCATCCCGAGGTGATGGCGGCGCTCGCCCTCGCCAACGGCGGGCACCAGGTCGCGTACGGCGGGGACGAGTACACGGACCATCTCCAGACGATCATCCGCAGCCACTTCGGCCCGACCGCCGAGGCGTTCCCGGTGTTCAACGGCACGGGTGCCAACGTCGTCGCGCTCCAGGCGGTCACCGACCGCTGGGGCGCGGTGATCTGCGCCGAGTCCGCGCACATCCACGTGGACGAGGGCGGCGCCCCCGAGCGGATGGGCGGCCTGAAGCTGCTCACCGTGCCGACCCCGGACGGCAAGCTCACCCCCGAGCTGATCGACCAGCAGGCCTACGGCTGGGACGACGAGCACCGGGCGATGCCGCAGGTCGTCTCGATCACGCAGTCCACCGAACTCGGCACGCTCTACACGCCCGACGAGATCCGCGCGATCTGCGAGCACGCCCACGGGCACGGCATGACGGTGCACCTCGACGGCTCCCGGATATCCAACGCCGCCGCGTCCCTGGACGTCCCCATGCGGACGTTCACGAACGCGGTCGGCGTCGACATCCTGTCGCTGGGCGGCACCAAGAACGGCGCGCTGTTCGGCGAGGCCGTCGTCGTCCTCAACCAGGACGCGGTGCGGCACATGAAGCACCTGCGCAAGCTGTCCATGCAACTGCACTCCAAGATGCGCTTCATCTCGGTGCAGTTGGAGGCGCTGTTCGCCAAGGACCTGTGGCTGCGCAACGCCCGGCACGCGAACGAGATGGCCCAGCGCCTCGCCGAGGGCGCCCGCGCCGTCGACGGCGTCGAGATCCTCTACCCGGTGCAGGCCAACGGCGTCTTCGCCCGCCTCCCGCACGACGTGTCCGAGCGCCTGATGAAGAAGTACCGCTTCTACTTCTGGGACGAGGCGGCCGGCGACGTGCGCTGGATGTGCGCCTTCGACACGCGCGAGGAGGACGTCGACTCCTTCGTGGCGGCCCTCAAGGAAGAGACGGCGCGGTAGCCACCAAATCCGCATAGGTATGCGGCCGACCGTAAATCCATTGACGGATGGTCGGCCGCATTCCTATGCTCGCGTGCCATGCAGCTGATCCAGCAGAACCCTGATCTGTCGGCGTATTTGGCGGCCGACGACGTCATCGACCACCATCACCCGCTCGTCCGAGGCGTGGCGGCACGCCTCGCGCGCGACGTCGCCGATTCATATGCATACGCTCGGGCCGCCTACGAGTTCGTACGCGACACCGTTCCGCACTCCGCCGACAGCGGGGATCCCCGCGTCACCTGGCGGGCTTCGGACGTCCTGGAGAAGGGCACCGGTATCTGTCACGCGAAGGCGCACGCGCTGGCGGCGCTGCTGCGCGCCGAGGACATCCCCACCGCGCTCTGCTACCAGCGGCTGACGCACGACGCGGGTACGGGCTGGTGCGTGCACGGCCTCGTGGCCGTACGGCTGCGCGGTGCATGGCACCGGCAGGACTGCCGGGGGAACAAGCCGGGCGTCGACGCCCAATTCTCCCTGGACGGGGAGCGGCTGGCATGGATACCCGACCCGGCGGCCGGGGAGGCGGACTACCCGGCGCTCCACGACGCGCCGCATCCGGCCCTGCTCGACGTGCTGCGCGGCGCGCCGGATCGCCCGTACCTGTGGGAGCACCTTCCGGACGCGCTCCCGGCGTGACTCAGCCGGCCTCGGCGGCCTTGACCTCTTCCGGGGTCGGAGCGGTGCCGCCCAGGTGCGCCGGCATCCACCACGTGTCGTCGGGCCCCTTGGGGCGCACCGGGTAGGCGCGCTGCGCGGCCTCGAGCAGCTCCTGCATGCGCGCGCGCAGGCGGCGCGTGATCGCTCCCGCGTACTGGTCGCTCGGTGCCTCCATGGCCTCACCGACACGGACCGTGATCGGGATGTGCTGCCGCTTGAAGTTGCGCGGACGCCCCTTGGTCCACACCCGCTGCGTGCCCCACAGCGCCATCGGGACCAGCGGAACCCCGGCCTCCTGAGCCAGGCGCACGGCGCCCGTCTTGAAGCTCTTGAGCGTGAACGACTCAGAGATCGTCGCTTCCGGGAAGACGCCGATGATTTCGCCCGAGCGCAACGACCGCAGCGCGTGCTGGTACGCGTGCTCGCCCTGGGCGCGGTCCACCGGGATGTGCTTCATGCCGCGCATCAGCGGGCCGGAGATCTTGTGCCGGAAGACCGACTCCTTGGCCATGAAGCGGACGAGACGCTTCTGCGGCAGGGCCGCCAGGCCGTCGAAGATGAAGTCCAGGTAGCTGATGTGGTTGCTGACCAGGACTGCTCCTCCGGTACGCGGAATGTTCTCCGAGCCCTTGAGGTCGATCTTCAGGTCGAGCGCCTTGAACATCGTGCGGGCGGCGCCGATGACCGGAGGGTAGACGAGCTCTGCCATGGAGGGAGTTGGCCCTTCAGTAAGTTACGCGGCCGTAGGTTTTCCGGCTTGCGCAGATGGTGCCCCATCAACGGCCGGGTGGCCAGTCCTGGTTCCGGCGTCGTACGAGATCCTGGTCACGTGCCGGGAATACGCGAACGGCCGGAAATCGCTGCACAGGAAGTGGCGGAATGGAGGAGGAGCAGGGTGACGGTCGGTGAACAGACGTGGGACGCTGCGCAGTTGGGCGAGGAGCTGGGGGAGCGGGCGACGCTCGTGCAGTTCTCCAGCGCGTTCTGCGCCCCCTGCCGGGCCACCCGCCGGGTCCTCGACGAGGTCGCCGCGATGGTGCCCGGCGTGTCCCACGTGGAGATCGACGCCGAGGACCGCCTCGATCTCGTACGCGACGCGGGCGTCCTCAAGACCCCGACGGTCCTCGTCCTGGACGCGCGCGGGCGCGAGGTGCGCCGGGCGGCGGGGCAGCCGCGCAAGGTGGACGTCATCGCCGCGCTGGGTGAAGCCGTCTGAGGCGCGGGGGAGTGGTGGGGCGGGAGGTGGACAGGGATGTCGCGTGACGCATCTCCCAGATGACGGAACGCACTTGACTGCACGCACCACGTATCGTCAGGGTGACCTTATGCCTCCGGAACTCCTTCTCGTCGAGCGGGTCCACGTAGACCTGGCCCGATGTTCGAGCGCCCGCTGTCCGCGCGTCTGACGCAGCCACGGCCCCTCGCTCGAACCCTCCTGCCAGAAGGACAACTCCATGACGGCCACGCCCGACCTGCACACCGCTCAGGCAGCCACCCCCGACCTGTTCCGCTCCGTCTTCCGACAGCACGCGGCGGGTGTGGCGGTGGTCACCGCGCCCGGCGCGGCCCCCGTCGGCTTCACCGCCACCTCCCTCACCTCGGTCTCCGCGAGGCCCCCGGTCGTCTCGTTCGGCATCGGTGTCGGCTCGTCGAGCTGGCCGACCGTCGCCGAGGCCGAGCACGTCGGCGTGCACATACTCGGCGAGCACCAGGCCGATCTCGCCGCGACGTTCGCCAAGAGCGGCGCCGACCGCTTCGGCGCGTCCACCCGCTGGTTCAGGGGCCCGGAGGGCGTGCCGATCCTCGACGGCGTGCTCGCCTGGCTCGTCTGCAAGGTCATCGCGCGGGTGCCCGCGGGGGATCACCAGATCGTGCTCGCGGAGGCGCTCTGCGGCGACCCGGCGGGCGCGGGACGTCCGCTGCTGTACCACCAGGGCCGCTTCAACGGGCTGCGCGACTGAGAGTTCCTGTGTCGGGCGATTACGCAGGGTTGGCAAGGTCACAGTTCAAAGCGCTTGCTTAGTGGGCATAACCTGGGTGTACTGGCGAGTAACCTTTTGTTCGGAGCGCGGGCCGCCCCGACCGGAAGAGTCCGCACAAGGCGCATATGCTGCCTGCGAGAAGGCGTTTTCAGTCGCAGCAGTGCAGCTAAGCGCGTGGCCAGTGCAGCTGGCAGCAATACAGCCGCCCAGATAAAGACGATTGCAGTAGGAGAGCCGGCGTGAGCTTGAGGATCGTTGTCACCGTGAAGTACGTGCCGGACGCCACGGGCGACCGGGGTTTCGCCGATGACC
>NZ_JAOZYC010000217.1:0-20692 GCF_035798155.1 Streptomyces endophyticus
CTGGGGCCCGCCGGGCGTCGAGGAGCGCCCGGCGGCAGCGCGGTTCGGCTCCTGGCGCGGGCCCGTCGCCGCCGGGCCGGCCGCCCAGCCGCAGCCGACCGGGCCGCGCGGCATCGGCGCGCTCACGTTCCTCGGCGCGCTGATCGCGGGCGCCATCGGCACCGGCGTGACGTGGGGCGAGCGCACCCTCGGCGCCGGCCTGCAGACCGGACTCGCCTGCGCGCTCGCCGTGTTCGGCCTGGGCATCGCGGTGAGCGCCTTCCGCGGCCGCACCGGCGTCGGCTCGATCCTCCTCGCGCTGATCACGGCGGGCCTGCTCACGGCGTCCGCCGCGCTGCCCGCGAACATCAGCACGGAGTGGGCCCGCACCGACTGGACGCCCGCGCGCGCCGCGGACGTGCGGCCGAGCTACGAACTGGGCTCGGGCGTCGGCACGCTCGACCTCTCCAAGGTGTCGGTGGCCGACGGCAAGACCCTCGCCACGCATGTGGAGGTGGGCGCGGGCAAGGTGCGGATCGTGCTGCCCGCGGACGAGACGGCGCGGCTGCACGCGGAGGTCGGCGTAGGGGACATCCGGCTGCCCGGCGATCCGTCGCGCGACGTGGACGTCCGCCCGGACCAGCAGCAGACCGTCACGCTCGCGCCGCCGGGCGCCAAGGACGGCGACAAGGCCTCCGGCACGATCGAGGTGCACGTAGAGGTGGGGCTCGGACAGGTGGAGGTGGACCGTGCGAAGTGAATTCCATCCGGGTCGGCTGATCGCGGGCCTGGTCCTGATGACGACGGCGGTCGTCTACTTCGGCGACGCGGGGGGCGCGTGGGACGCGCCGTGGTTCGTGGGGATCCCGCTGGTGTGCGGAGGGCTGTGCGTTGCGGCGGTCGTCGGGACGGTTCGGCGCATGATGGGGTTGCGCTCCCGGGGCGCTGCCCCGGACCCCGCTGGCTCTCGTCCCAAGGCGGGGCTCAATAGGTGACTCGCCGCCTCAGTACTCGGACGACCTGAACCTTCGCCCCCGCCACCACGCATCCACCGACCACACCGCCGCCCCCGCCAGCACCAGCGGCAGCCACGCCATCAGATACGCCAAGTCGTTCCCGAGGTAGTACGGCTCCGTCGCCCAGCTCACCGTCAGCCACAGGCTCAGCGAGATGAGCGCCCCGCCGACCGCCGCGAGCCGCGTGAGGACACCGAGGAGCGTGCCGATGCCGACCGCCAGCTCGCCGAAGGCGATCGCGTAGCCGAACCCGGACGGCGACCTCAGGGCGAGGTCGACGAGCGCCGGGATCGCGGAGCTGTCCCGCACACCCCGCATCTGGTCGCCGATCGAGCCGCCCCCACTGGCCTTGAAGAACGCGCTGTCGGTGAGCTTGTCGAAGGCGGCGTAGATGAACGTGACGCCGAGGAAGATGCGCAGCGGCACGAGGGCGTACCGCTGGGCGGTGTCGCGCCAGTCGCCGGGAGGCGGGCCGTAGTTCGTGGTCAGGTCGGATCGCATGCTGTGCGCCATAGCCGCTCCGCCGCCTCTCGCGCCTGGTGTCTTTACCTGACCATACGTACGAGAGCACGCCCCGGCTCAGTACGGAAGCCGATCGGCCGCTTCAGTCGACGACGTCGATGCCGCACCGGTTCGTCTCGACGCCCGCCGCCGTGATCACCTGCACCTCGACCCGCCCCGGCTCCACGTCCACCGGGACCGGCACGGTGAGCAGCGCCTCGGTCGGGTTGGTGAAGCCGCCGGGGACCGGGACGAGCGGCACATGGACGTGGACCGGGCCAATCCGCACGGCGACCCGCGCGAGCTGGTCCACGGTGCCCGCGCCGGGCGGCACGAACCCGGTGCCGCGGATCTCGATGTCGTCGCCCGTGCGGATCGGCGCGTCCAGGTCGCCGGCCTCCCGCGCCCGCACCACGGAGAGGATCGCCGGGCGGCCGCCCTCCGCGTACTTGCCGGCGAGATACGTCGCCGCGGACACCGCCACCAGGACCGCGAGGGACCACGGCAGGTCCGGCAGCTGGTCGGGGCGGCGGGCGAGGCGGACGGTCGCCCAGACGACGGTGGCCGCGCCCACGGCGACGTACTGGATGTCCGTGAAGCTGCCGCGCCCGGAGTCGTCGGTGAGCAGGTCGGCGGCGCGCGGCCGCGGCGCCCGCAGCTTCTGCAGCCGCTGCCCGCCGACGCGGACCCCCACCACCCGCCGTACGAGCACGGCCACCGCGCACACCACCGCGAGCACCGTCAACAGGCCTGCCCCGCGCGCGAGTTCGAGTCCGTCGATGAGCGCGTCACGTCGCGCGGGACCCGAAGCGAGCGCCAGTTCACCGGCGAGGACGAGGACCGCGTACAGGGTCGGCAGGAGCACGCCGCACGCCACCGCACGCGAGGTCGACAGGCGGTTGTCCTCGCCGATCAGCGGAGCGAGCACGCCGCCGCGCGCCCGGTGCAGATACCCGGCCACGGTGAGCAGGGCGCCCACGACGAGCGCGGCCACGAGTCCCGCCGTGCGGGCGGCGGTCCAGCCGGCGCCGATCGCGGTGAGCGACTGGCCGATCAGCAGCGCGGTCACGCCGCCCCACACCACGTACAGCGTGCGCGGCCACAGCCGGGTGAACCAGGCCACGCCCTCCTCGCGGCCGCGGTCGGCCATCGCCCGGGCGGACTGGGTGAGTTCGTCGGAGATCCACTGCCGCGACGCCCCGGCCGAGTGCGCGACGGCCGCGGGCAGGCCCTGGCCCGCCGCCAACTCGTCCCGCTTCGCGGCGAATCGGGCGACCGCCCTGCGGTGCCCCTCGCGCGCCCCGCGCGGACAGTCGCCGCAGGTGCACCCGCCCTCGTGCGCCATCCGGTCGTTCCGCGCTTCCTGCACCGCCACTGCCGCCGCCCCACCCTCGTCAACTACCGCACCTTGAAGGGGAATTGTGCCGCACGCCGGGGGCGCGCCGTCGCACGGGCTCACCCCTCAAGGGTGAATGGCTTTGACCTGCATTGACCGAAGTGTTGACGTCGCTGCGAGAATTTCCGTATGGCCGAGATCATCCAGCGTGACGGAACCTGGGCCTTCGACGGGACCACGATCCGCATCACCCCAGGTCTGCACCGGTCGGTCGCCCTGCTGCGGCAGACCTACGGCGAGATCGACGTACCGCTCACCGCCGTCGCCGGTGTCGCCTACGAACCCGAGCGCAGACGCGGCCGCCTCCGCCTCACTCTGCGCGAGGCCGCGGACCCTCTGCTCCAGGCCACCGGCGGCCGTCTCCCGGACACCGCCGACCCGTACCGGCTCACGGTCGACGCGGACCGCTCCGGGGTCGCCGAGTACGTCGCCGAGGAGATCCGCCAGGCCCTGCTGCTCGAACAGCTGCCGCCGGGCCCCGCCGACGCGTATCTCGTCCCGGGCCCCGCCGTGCCGGTATCGGTGCGCTCCAGCGACGGCCTCGTCTCCTTCGACGGCAGCCGGGTCCGCATCGACTGGAGCGAGACCTCGGACCGGGTGAAGCGCTCCACGGGCCCCCGCATCATCGCGCTCGACGACCTCGCCGAGGTGGAGTGGGTCCCGGGCTCCGGCTACGAGGACGGGGTGCTGCGCTTCGTCCCCAAGGGCTCCCCGTACTCCAAGCTGCCGGCGGAGAAGGACCCGTACGCCCTCGACCTGTGGGGCAACGCCCGCAAGGACCTGCTGACCGCCCTCGTCGCCGCGGCGGTCACGGCCCGGCTCCCGCACCCCTCGGCGCCCCGCGGCACTCCCCCGCTGCTGCCCCGGCGGGCCGACCACGACGCCCTGCTGCGGCGGCTGCGGGAGCTGGGCGAGCTGCACCGCCAGGACGTGCTCACGGACGAGGAGTTCGCGATGACGAAACGGGTGGTGCTGCGCGACTTCCGCTGATCACCGGCTGCCCAACGAGGTCAGGACAACAGGTCCGGCTCGCTGCGCGAGATGTCCTGCCACAGGCTCTGATAGTTGATCCAGCCCACCAGGTCGCTGCCCGTCTGCTCGCGGGTCGCCATCGCCTGCCGCCGGTCGATCAGCACCGGACGCCCCGCCGAGCGCGCCGCCACCTGCACCTCGCAGGCCCGCTCCATGGCGATGAACCACCAGGCCGCCGCGTCCACCGAGTCGCCCACCGTGAGCAGCCCGTGGCCCCGCAGCACGAGCGCCTTGTTCGAGCCGAGGGCGACGGCGATCCGCTTGCCCTCCTCCGGGTCCACGCCGACGCCCGTGTACTCGTCGAGCAGCGCGTGATCCTCGTAGAACGCGCAGGCCTCCTGCGTGATCGGCTCGACCAGCTCGCCGAGCGCGGCCACGGCCCGGCCGTACGTGGAGTGGCAGTGCGCGACCGCGACCACCTCGGGGCGGGCCCGGTGCACCGCGACGTGCGTGGTGAAGGCGGCCTGGTTGACGTGGAAGCGGCCGTCCACGACCTGCCCGTCCCCGTTGGCGAGGACGAGGTCGCCGACCGTGACGTGCTTGAAGGGCACGCCGAAGGGATTGACCCAGTAGCAGTCGTCGTACTCCGGGTCCCGGGCGGTGATGTGCCCGGAGACCCCTTCCTCGTAGCCGAACCGGCCGAAGATGCGCAGAGCGCCCGCCAGCCGCTCCTTGCGGTACCTGCGCTCGTCGGCGTAATTCTCGTGCACGGGCGGCATCGCGAATCGGAGCTGGTCGTGGGGTATCGGGGCGGGGTTCTGCGTCGACATGGTGCGGAAGGTACCTCCGCGAACCGCAAGGTGACAGGGCCGACGTGTGAAAAGAATGCGGCGATACGCGCGGGGATACCGGACAGAGGACGTCGGGATTGCGCGCGAGACTGGCTCCATGACGTCGAACGCGACCACCTGGGCCACCTTCACCGAAGCCGAACCGGACCTCGCCAAGACCGTCGAGGACCGCTTCGGACAGCACGTCCACCACGTCCTGGCCACGCTCCGCAGGGACGGCTCGCCGCGCACCAGCGGCATCGAGGTCCGGTTCCTGAACGGGGAGTTCTGGCTCGGCATGATGCCCGGCTCGCTCAAGGCCCGCGATCTGCTGCGCGACCCACGGTTCGCGATCCAGGCGAACCCGGGCGAGGGCATGACCATGGGCGGCGGCGACGTCCGGATCAGCGGCCGGGCGTACCTGGTCGAGGACGCCGCGACCATCTCCCGCTACACCGACCAGGTTCCCGTCCCCGACCCCGACGACTTCCACCTGTTCCGCACCGAACCGACCGAGGTCACCAGGACGTACATCGAGGACGACAAGTACCTGGTGGTGCAGGTCTGGACGCCGGGTGAGGCGGTCCGGGTCATGAAGCGTACGTAAGCGAAAGTGCCGCCCACCCGAAGGTGGACGGCACTCTCACACGGTCACGGCGTGGGGACTACTCCCACTCGATGGTGCCCGGCGGCTTCGACGTCACGTCGAGCACGACCCGGTTGACGTCCTTGACCTCGTTCGTGATCCGCGTCGAGATCTTCGAGAGCACGTCGTACGGCATCCGCGTCCAGTCCGCCGTCATGGCGTCCTCGGACGAGACGGGGCGCAGGACGATCGGGTGGCCGTAGGTACGGCCGTCGCCCTGGACGCCGACGCTGCGGACGTCCGCGAGCAGGACCACGGGGCACTGCCAGATCTCGCGGTCGAGGCCGGCCGTGGTCAGCTCCTCGCGGGCGATGGCGTCGGCCTCACGGAGCAGGTCGAGGCGGTCCCTGGTGACCTCGCCGACGATACGGATGCCGAGGCCGGGGCCGGGGAACGGCTGGCGCTGGACGATCTCGTCCGGCAGACCGAGCTCGGCGCCGACGCTGCGGACCTCGTCCTTGAACAGCTGGCGCAGCGGCTCGACGAGCTCGAACTCGATGTCGTCGGGGAGCCCGCCCACGTTGTGGTGGGACTTGATGTTCGCGGTGCCGGTGCCGCCGCCGGACTCGACGACGTCCGGGTAGAGCGTGCCCTGCACGAGGAACGCGACCTCCGGGCCGTCCTCCTGGAGGATCTCCAGCTGCGCCTGCTCGAAGACGCGGATGAACTCCCGGCCGATAATCTTGCGCTTCTCCTCGGGGTCGGAGACCCTGGCGAGCGCGTTCAGGAACCGCTCGGAGGCGTCGACGACCTTGAGGTTCGCGCCGGTCGCGGCCACGAAGTCCTTCTCGACCTGCTCGGTCTCGCCCTTGCGCATCAGGCCGTGGTCGACGTACACGCAGGTCAGCTGGGAGCCGATGGCCTTCTGCACGAGGGCCGCGGCGACCGCGGAGTCCACGCCGCCGGACAGGCCGCAGATCGCGCGCTTGTCGCCGACCTGGGCGCGGATCGCGGCGACCTGCTCCTCGACGATGCTGCCGGTCGTCCAGCTCGGCTCGATGCCGGCGCCGCGGTACAGGAAGTGCTCCAGGACCTGCTGGCCGTGCGTCGAGTGCATGACCTCGGGGTGGTACTGGACCCCGTACAGCTTCTTCTCGTCGTTCTCGAAGGCGGCGACCGGTACGACGTCCGTGGACGCGGTGACGGTGAAGCCCTCGGGCGCCGCGGAGCAGGCGTCGCCGTGCGACATCCACACGGGCTGCTCGGCCGGGGTGCCCTCGAAGAGCGTCGAGTCGCCCTTCGACACGACGAGCGGGGTGCGGCCGTACTCACGGGCACCGTTGTCGTCGACGGTGCCGCCGAGGGCCGTGGCCATCAGCTGGAAGCCGTAGCACATGCCGAAGACGGGGACGCCGGCCTCGAAGATCGCGCGGTCCAGGCGCGGGGCGCCCTCCGCGTAGACCGACGAGGGGCCGCCGGAGAGGATGATCGCCGCCGGGTTCTTGGCGAGCATCTCCGCGACCGGCATGGTGCTCGGCACGATCTCGCTGTAGACCCGGGCCTCACGGACGCGGCGGGCGATGAGCTGGGCGTACTGCGCACCGAAGTCGACGACCAGGACGGTGTCGGGGGCGGCGGCAGCGGAAGTCGCTGATGACACGGGTTGCCTTCCGGCGGCTGAGCGGTGGGGTCGTTCGGCCGATTCTACCGGGTCGGGTCGTACGTTCCTCCGGCCACGGGGCTCCGCCCCGGACCCCGCTGCTCAAACGCCGCAGGGGCTATAGTGACCCCATGCTCACGCACACGACCTTCGTCTTTACCTATGGCAGCCGGCCCGCCGGGTGCCATGGTCGTGCTGCTTGAGCAACTGACAAGCGACTTCACCAGGCGCCCCGGGCCGACAAGGCCCGGGGCGTCTGGCGTTTCCGGGTCCTGCCGGTCCGGGGCTCCCCCACCGCACCCGAGGAGCTCCCATGACCGCCACCGAAATCGCCACCGAAACCGCCACCGCCGTCATCTCCGGCGCCCGCGAACGCATCGACGCGCTCGACGACCGAATCATCGGCCTCGTCCAGGAACGTATGGCCGTCTCCGCCGTCGTCCAGGAGGCGCGGATCGCCTCCGGTGGGCGGCGCGTGCACCTGTCGCGCGAGAACGAGGTGCTCGGGCGCTACAGGGACGCGCTCGGCAAGCCCGGCACCGAGCTCGCCATGACGCTGCTCGAACTGTCCCGGGGCCGGGTCTGACCGGCGGGGCACCTCAGTTCGGTCGCGTCCTCACCCATACGGCGCGTGACCCGTTGGCACAGGCTTCGTTGGTCCCGGTGTCCGTGCCAGCCAGGGGCGGGCCAACCGAACCACGCGTGGCTCCGCTGGAGCGTTGAGACGTATCGGTCATGCCGTACGTCGTGGGACCTCGCTCCAGACAAGTGACCGGACGGCAGGGGACAGCAGCCCGGTCACACCAGAGAACGGTCGGCCTCGGGGACGCCCGAGGCCGACCGGCCTCCGTACAACCCTTTTTGGCCATCGCGGGTCACTTCAGCGGAATCTCCCAGCCTCTGAGGACCCGATGAAACTTCGTCGCGCACTGGTGTCGGCGGCGGCAACCGCCGCGCTCGCTCCGATCGCCCTGTTGTCCGCCCCTGCCGCGTTCGCGGACGGGGAACCGCCCACCGCCTCGCCGAGCCCCTCCGCTTCGGCCACCGCCTCGCCCGGCCCGACCTCGTCGAGGCCCGCGGCGCCGAAGGCGAAGAAGGCGGACACCGAGAAGACCGAGAAGACCGAGAAGTCTGAGAAGACCGAGCCGACCGACGAGTGCACCGCGGCCGAGAACAGCCCCGGGACGCTGGCCGAGCTGCGGGGACTCCCGTCGAAGATCGTCGCCGGTTCCGGCTGGCACGGCTTCACGTTCCGCGTCACGAACATGACCGACCAGGACTTCGCGTCGGCCCGGGCGCAGGTGTACGCGTTCTCCTTCGCGTACGAGGACGAGGCGGACACGAGCCGGTATCTGCGCCTTCAGTGGTTCGACGGGACCGCGTGGCGGGACCTCGACAACAACGTCGACCACGACGCGTCGTTCCCGGCCTCAGGGCCCCTCGCCCGTGGCGCGCACTCCGACGTGAAGCTGCGCATCTCGGTCGACGCGAAGACCCCGGCAGGCGCCGGTGCCGCGCTCGCCCTCGCGGTGAGCGTGGACCCCGAGGGCGTGTGCGGCGCCAGTGTGCCCGAGGACGCGTACTGGGACTTCGACATCCTCGCCGCCGGTACCGCCACCGGCCATGTGCCGCCGGCCGGCGGCCACACCGGTTCGCCGAAGCCCTCGCCCTCGGCCTCGGCCACGGCCTCGGCCTCGGCCACGGCCAGTGCGTCGGCCTCCGCGTCCAACGCCCCGTCGCCGCAGTCGAGCAGCACCCCGGTCGGCGGCTCGCTCGCCTCGACCGGGGCCGGCTCCGTGCTGCCGGTCTTCGGCGCGGCCGCCGGTCTCGCCGTCGTGGCGGGCGGCGGGGTCATGTACGCCGTGCGTCGCCGCAAAGTGAGCAACGAGGCGTAGCCGTACGTACGTACAAGAAGGACCCGCACTCGGAGGGGGGTGCGGGTCCTTCTCATGTGTCGCTCGTGCCGCCGCGAGCGGTCAACTGGACTGCGATGGCTCCTTCTTGGGCGGCACCGCGGGCACCGCGAGCAGCGGGAGCTTCAGTGCGCCGAAGGCCTCCGCCGGGACCGCCGGGCTCTTCGGCTCGACGGGTGCGAGCCGCCGGTACGCGGAGCCGATCTCCGGCCGGGTGTCCTCCTCGCCCTTGTTCGGCCAGTACGACAGGGCCCGCTCGGCCTGCGCCGTGATCGTCAGGGACGGGTTCACGCCGAGGTTGGCGGTGACCGCGGCGCCGTCGACGACCGAGATGCCGGGGTGGCCGTAGACCCGGTGGTACGGGTCGATCACGCCGGTGTCCGCGCTGTCGCCGATGGGGCAGCCGCCCAGGAAGTGGGCGGTGAGCGGGGTGCCGATCAGTTCGCCGATGTTCGAGCCCGCGAAGCCGTTGATCTCCGCCGCGATCGCCGACGCGCCCTCCGTCGCGGCCTTGATCTGCTTGGGGTTGGGGGCGCCGTGGCCCTGCCGCGCGGTGAGCAGGCCCTTGCCGACGCCGTCCGCCTTCAGGTGCGTGGTCAGCGAGTTGTCGAGGGACTGCATGACGAGGCCGATGATGGTCTTCTCCGACCAGCGGCGGTTGGAGAGCGAACGGGCCACCAGGATGGGGTGCTTGACCGCGTTCGCCACCCAGCCCGCGACCCTCGACGAGCCCTCCGCGTACGGGACCTGGAGGATCGACAGGCCGCCCATCGAGTTCGAGCCTTTGCCGTAGCGGACCGGCTCGATGTGCGTGTTCGCGTCCGGGTGGATCGAGGACGTGATGGCGACGCCCTTGGTGAAGTCGGCCTTCTCGATGCCGTGCTTCTTCTTGTAGCGGCGGTTCGTGGTCTGCGAGCCGACCAGGGCCTCGGAGTTGGTGCGGGTCAGCTCGCCCAGGCGCTCGGACAGGTGCGGCAGTTGGCCGTTCGCCTTCATCCGGTGCAGCAGGGTCTGCGTGCCGTACGTGCCCGCCGCGACGATGACCTTGGGCGCGGTGAAGGTGCGTCCCGCCGCCTTCTTGTCGTCCGTGGCCAGGGTCGCGACCGCGTAGCCGCCGCGCGAGTCGTCGGTCACCGAGACGACCGAGGTCATCGGGTGGACGACCGCGCCCGCCTTTTCGGCGAGGTACAGGTAGTTCTCGTTGAGGGTGTTCTTCGCGCCGTGCCGGCAGCCCGTCATGCACTCGCCGCACTCGGTGCACGCCTTGCGGGCGGGGCCCGCGCCGCCGAAGTACGGGTCCTCGACCTGCGTGCCGGGGGCGGCCCGCGACTCGCCCTCGGCGTCCTTGCCGTCGCCGAAGAAGACGCCGACCGGTGCCAGGTGGAAGGTGTCGCCGATGCCCATCGACTGGGCCGCCGCCTTCAGGTGCACGTCGGCGGGGCTCATCGTCGGGTTGAGCCGCACGCCCAGCATCCGCTGCGCCTGGTCGTAATACGGCTTCAACTCCTCCTGCCAGTCCGCGATGTGCGCCCACTGCGGATCGTCGAAGAACTGCTTCGGCGGTACGTAGAGGGTGTTGGCGTAGTTCAGCGAACCACCGCCGACCCCCGCGCCTGCCAGGACCATGACATTCCCGAGCAGATGGATGCGCTGGATGCCGTACATGCCGAGCTTGGGGGCCCAGAGATAGTTCTTCAGGTCCCAGGAGTTCTTGGGGAGGGTGGCCGGGGTGAAGCGGCGACCCGCTTCGAGGACTCCGACCTTGTAGCCCTTCTCGGCGAGCCGGAGGGCGGACACGGATCCGCCGAAGCCGGAGCCGATGACCAACACGTCGTAGTCGTAGCCGTCCTGCGTCACGTGTGCGTTCTCCTTTGAACTTTGTACGTTGGAGCGGCCGTTGGCTACTTCAGGCGGAACTTCTTCATCACCGACAGGCTCACGCTCATGAACTTCGCGTACGCCTCGTCGTCCATGCCGAACGACGGGGCCATCGGCATCACACGCTGGTGGGCGACCGTCTGGGCCTCGGTGTACTTGAGGATGCCCTCGGAGCCGTGCCGACGGCCGAGTCCGGACTCCTTCATGCCGCCCATGGGCGACTGCACGCTGCCGTACGCGGGCGCGTACCCTTCGTTGATGTTCACGGTGCCGGTACGCAGGCGGGCCGCGACCTCGTGGCCGCGCTTGGCGCTCTTCGTCCAGACCGAGGAATTCAGGCCGTACGTCGTGGAGTTGGCCAGCGAGACGGCCTCCTCCTCGTCGCTGAAGCGGTAGATGGAGACGACCGGGCCGAAGGTCTCCTCGTTGCAGACCGCCATCGGGGCCTCGACGCCGTCCAGGATCGTCGGCTCGAAGAAGTACGGGCCGATGTCGGGGCGCGCCCGACCGCCCGCGACGAGCGTGGCGCCCTTCGCGACGGCCTCGTCGACGTGCCGCGTCACCGTCTCCAGCTGCCGCTGCCCGACGAGCGAGCCCATCTCCGCGCCGTACGCGAGGGAGCGGCCGAGCCGCATCCCCTTGGTGCGGGCGGCGAACCGGGCCACGAACGCGTCGGCGATCGACTCGTGCACGTAGATCCGCTCGATGGAGATGCACAGCTGGCCCGCGGAGGAGAAGCAGGCGCGCACGGCGCCGGCCGCCGCCTTCTCCACGTCGGCGTCCTCGAGGACCAACATGGCGTTCTTGCCGCCCAGTTCGAGGGAGACGCCGACGAGGCGCGCGGCGGCGCCCTGCGCGACCTCGCGTCCTGTGCGGGTCGAGCCGGTGAACGAGACGTAGTCGGCGTGCTTGACCAGCTCGGGGCCGACGACCGGGCCCTCGCCGAGCACGACCTGGAAGACCTCGGACGGCAGGCCCGCCTCGATCAGCAGGTCGCGCGCCCACAGGGCGGTCAGGCAGGTCTCCGTGTCGGGCTTCATGACGACCGCGTTGCCCGCGACGAAGGCGGGGAGCGCGTCGCCCACCGACAGTTCGAGCGGGTAGTTCCACGGCGCGATCTGGCCGACGACACCACGCGGCTGGCGCAGCTCCGTCACCTTGGTCAGCGTCGGGACGGCGCCCGTGTGGCCCTTCGGCTTCAGGTACGCCGGTGCCTTGCGGCCGTAGTGCCGGGAGGCGACCGCGACGGCCTGTACCTCTTCGTGCGCGTGCAGCCGGGCCTTGCCGGTCTCCAGCTGGATCAGGTCGAGCACCTCGGCCTGGCGGGCCAGCACCAGGTCGTGGAAGCGCAGCAGCACGGCGGCGCGCTTGCGGACCGGCGTCTTCGCCCAGACCTCCTGGGCGGCACGGGCCCGCTCGAACGCTTCCGCCACGTCCTCCGGCGTCGACTCCGGCAGGTCCGCGAGCTTCTCGCCGGTGAACGGCGTGTGGTTCGCCGTCCGCCCCGAGCCGACCACGTCCCGCGTGAGGCGGGCGATCAGGTCGGGCGTGACCACGTCGACGGCCGTGCGGGCACCCTCGGGGGCGGCCGCGACCGGGTTCGTGCGGGTCTTCTCGTCTACGTGCTCGGGAGTGGCCTGCGACTGCGTCATACCGGCGAGCGTAAGTCCGGGCGTCCGCTTTCGGTACCCGTCGGTAACAGGTTTCACCGAGTGCACACACCGCGCCAGTGATCGCTGGCGACAAAGCCGCTGATCAGGGCTTTGCCGCCAACGTCCGCTGCTTCAGAGCTTCTTGATCCCCAGGTTGTCGACGGCGGTCCTGGCGACCTCACGACCACGCTCGGTGATGTCGCCCTTGCCCGGGTAGTCGACCCACAGCCGGTACATGTCACCGGCCTTGGTCCTGTAGTAGAACGCCTTCGCCTCGCGCGGCAGATCCTTCTCGAAGTCCGTGCCGATGCCGCGCACGCCGTACGTGACCGTGTTGAGCGCGGCGTCGCGGTCGTTGTACGTGACGTCGGCGTTCGTCTTGCTGGTGCTCGGGGTGTCGCTCGACATCGACACCCCGGCGCCGCTGAACGTGCCGCCCTTGATGTCGTCGGAGTCCTTGAAGGCCTCGGCGTCGGCCGTCCCCGCGATGTCGGACGTCTCTTCCTTGTGGTCCCAGCGCGCCAGGTTCACGGTGATCGCGCCGCTCGGATCCGCGTACGTCATCACGGACTTGTCGTCCTCGTCCGGGATCGGGACGTACGAATCCGGCAGCCCGAGGGTCGTGTTCAGCGGGGCCCCCGCCTCGAACTCCTTCCAGCCGTCCGGCAGCGGTCCCGCGAACGGGTTCGCGAGCACCAGGTACGCCGCGGCGGCCATCACCACGACGCCCGCCCCGATACCGAGCAGCGTCTTGCGGCCCAGGCGCAGGCCGCCCTGGGCGGAGCCGATCTGGACGACCTGGGTCGGCGCCTGCGACGGGGGCTCGGCGGCCTTCTCCAAGAGGACGCGCGTCTGCGCCGCGTTGGGCCTGCGCGCCGGGTCCTTCTGGAGCAGGCCGTTGATGGCGTCGGCCAGCGGACCCTGCGCGGCGGCGGGCGCGGCCGGTGTCGCGTTCAGCACGGACTGGAGCGTGGCGGGCGTGTTGTTGCGGCGGAACGGGGACACGCCCTCGGTCGCCGCGTACAGGACGACGCCGAGCGACCACAGGTCGGACGACGGTCCCGGCCGCTGCCCCAGCACCCGCTCCGGGGCGATGAACTCGGGGGATCCCACGAAGCCGCCGGTGTCGGTCAGATTCGTCTCGCCCTCGATCTGGGCGATGCCGAAGTCGGTGAGGATCACGCGGTCGTGGCGGCCGAGCATCACGTTGTCCGGCTTCACGTCGCGGTGCAGGATCCCCGCGGCGTGCGCGGCCTCCAGGGCGCCGAGCACCTCCAGGCCGATCCGGGAGGCCTCGCGGACGCCGAGCGTGCCCTCCTGGAGGGCGGCGCCGAGCGAGCGGCCCCGCACGAACTCCATGACGATCCACGGCTGACCGTCCTCGACGGCCACGTCGTGCACGTTCACGACCGAGGGGTGGTCGAGCCGGGCCGCGGCGCGGGCCTCGCGGCGCATCCGCTCGAAGGCGTTGGCCCGCTCCCGCTCCGGCAGGTGGTCCGGCAGGCGCGGCTCCTTCACGGCGACCTCGCGGTCCACCGTCTCGTCCTTCGCCCGCCACACCGTGCCCATGCCGCCGTGGCCCAGCTTGCTCAGCAGCCGGTAGCGCCCGGCCACGAGTCGCCCCGTGCCCGGGTCCTGCTGCTCGGCCACGACCTGCGCGGGCTGGGCGCCCGTGGGTTGGGCGTCCGTAGGTTGGGCGTACGGGTTGCCCGGGTGCGGCACGTGCGGATGCTGCGGCGGTTGCAGGGCGAAGCTGGTGGGTTCGTTCGGGCCGCGTGCGGCTCCCCCGTTGTCACTCATGGGTCCATAGGTATCGCGCGGGAGACACCTGGGACCACTGGGATCACGGAGTTGTGACCACGCTGATGCGAGCCCGCCCTCAGCGCCGGGCCACCGCGAAGGTGTCGACCGCCGCGTCGAAGTGGGCGCGCGCCCGCGCGGTGTTGCCGACGGGGGCCGAGACCCACACGTCGTACATCCGGCCGCCCTCCTCCCAGCACAGGTCGACGGTGCGCCGGGCGCCCTCGGTGTCGCTGAACCCGTCCCAGGTGAACTCCCAGAGCGCGGCGTCGTGCCCGTTGTGCGAGGTGTCGGTGACCTTGGCCGCGCGGTAGCCCGGGTTGTTCTTTGGCCCTTCGGCGTCGGAGCGCCGCTGCACGGCGCCGGGGCCGCCGCTCTCCGCGCGCCCCGCCTTGATGCCGATGCGGTAGGTCCCCCCGGGCGACATGTAGAAGATCCGCGGCCCGTCCACGGAGCGCGTGAACCCCTCGGGCACGGCGAGCCGGAAGCCCTCGGGGTCCGCGACCGTGCGATAGCCCTGCGGGGCCCCGGCGTCCGGCGTCCGGCTCCCCGGCCGGGTCACGGTGACGGTGGAGGTCGGCGAGCCGGAGGGCGACGGCGTACGGGTCGAGGCGGAGACGGTGGTCGTCGGCGGCGGCGTGGGCGTCTTGCCGTTGTCACCGGCCAGCAGCACCGCGGTGGCGATCCCGGCCCCCGCGACCGCGGCCACCAGCGCCGCCGCCACGAGCAGCGCCCGGGTCGACACGACGCGCCTGCGCCGCGCCGCCGGCACGTTGTGCTGCGTCGGGGTGTAGAGCACCCGCGGCACGAGCGGGATGGGGACCGCGGGCTGCGGCGTCGCCCCGGTGGCGATGTACGCGCGCAGCAGCCGCTCGGCCTCGTCCAGGTTCATCCGGCGCGCGGGGTCCCGCTCCAGGAGGCCGCGGATCACCGGGAGCAACGGTTCCGCCTCCTCGGGCGGTCTTATCTCCTCGTAGACGACGGCGTGCAGGATGCCGCCCAACGAGTCGCGGCGGAACGGGGATTCGCCGCTCATGGCCGCGCAGAGCAGCGCCCCGAGCGACCACAGGTCGGCCCCGGCTCCGGCCCGCTCCCCCGCCATCCGCTCCGGCGCCGTGTACTCGGGCGAGCCGACGAACCCGCCGGTCTCGGTGAGCGTGGTGGCGCCCTCCACCTGGGCGATCCCGAAGTCGGTGAGGACGACCCGGCCCGTCGAGCCCTCCAGGAGTACGTTCGCGGGCTTCAGGTCACGGTGCAGCACGCCCGCGGCGTGGGCGACGCGCAGCGCGCCGAGCAGCGCGAGCCCGATCCGGGCGGCCTCCAGGGGCTCGACGGGGCCTTCCCTGGCGATGCGGTCGGCGAGCGAGTCGCCGTTCACCAGGTCCATGACGATGTACGGGTGCCCCTCGTACAGCACCACGTCGTGCACGACGATCACATTCGGGTGCTGAAGCTGGGCCACGGCCCGCGCCTCGCGCAGCATCCGCTCCCGCTGCTGCTGCGCCTCGTCATCGGAGAGGGTCTCGTCGACGGCGAGTTCCTTGACGGCGACCTGCCGCCCGAGCAACGTATCCGCGGCCCGCCAGACAACTCCCATGCCACCGCGCCCGATCCTGACCTCAAGCCGGTAACGCCCTGCGATGACACGGGTGTTGTCCCCCTCGGTCCCCATGCGCCCCATCATGCCGCACGCTTGTTCACCGGGACTGCACGGTTCCGGCCAGGGGCCCTCACCTGGCTATCTCTGCGGGGGCCGCCACCCGCGCAAGATCGCGTCGAACTGCTGGCGCGCGCCGGGCCAGTCCGCCGCCGGCACGGACAGATAGATGGCGTACTCCGTGCCGTCGTCCGCCCGGTAGGTCTGCTCGATGGCGTGCCGCGGTCCGGACGTCGTGTCCTGCGTCCCTGCGGTCCAGGTGAACTCCCACAGCGACCCGGGCCGGTCCCGGAACGTGTTCGACTGCAGCAGCACCCGCTGGTAGTCCGGCAGCTTGGGCCGCAGCCCCTTCTCCAGGTCCAGCTGGTGCTGGTACGAGTCCTGCCAGTCGGAGGCCTTGTCGATGGCGATACGGACGAACCGTTGCCCGCCGTCGGGCGTGTAGTCGATCTGCGAGCCCTCCTGCTGCCGCTCCCATCTGGGCGGCAGCATCAGGCTGAACCCCTCGACGTCGTCCCGCCGCACCCAGCTGTCGGGGATCGAACCGTCCTTGGGGACCGTCTCGTCCTTGCCGTCGGATCCGTCCTGGCTCCCGGCGTTCTGATCGTTGTTCTGGCCCTTGTTCTGATCCTTCGCCACGTCGCTGCTCTCGGCGGCACGCTGGTCGACGTAGTACATGGCGGCGAGCGCGCCTCCGCCACCGATGAGCACGGCGGCCAGGACGGCGGCGAGCATCTTCGGCCAGTGGCGCGACTTCGCGGCGGTCGAGGGAGCCGGGGCGGGGGCAGCGGCGGGAGTGGGCGTCGGGGGAACCACCGTGGTGGTGTCCGCCGTGCTCATCGGCGTCGGCGGGGGCGGCGTGAAGCCGGTCGGCTGTGCGGGGACGTGGACCTGGGTCGGGACATACGCCTGCGCCGCGTTCGGCCGGCGGCCCTCCGCCGCCTCGGCGAGCATCGCCTCCGCCGCGTCGGCGTCCGGTCGCGCGGCCGGGTCCTTGCTGAGGAGCGCGCCTATGACGGGCCCGATCGCCCCGACGTTCTCCAGGGGCTCCGGCTCGTCCTCGACGACGGCCTGCATCGTGGCGATCGGCGACGTGCGCCGGAACGGGGAGAGTCCCTCCACGGCCGTGTAGAGCGTCGCGCCGAGCGCCCACAGGTCGGACGCGGGCCCCGGCTCGTTGCCGCGCACCCGCTCGGGCGCGAGGTAGTCCACGGAGCCGACTATCTCGCCGGTCCGCGTGATGGTGGAGTCGCCCTCGACCTGGGCGATGCCGAAGTCCGTCAGTTTGACCTGGCCGTTGCTGGCGAGCAGCACATTGCCCGGCTTCACATCCCGGTGCAGCACACCCGCGGTGTGCGCTGCGCGCAGCGCCCGCAGCGTCCACAGGCCGATCCTGGCGGCCTCGGCCGGAGCGACGCGCCCGTCCTCCTTGACCGCGTCGGCCAGCGAGCGGCCCTCCACCAGCTCCATGACGATCCACGGCCGGTCGTCGTGCTCCAGCACGTCGTGCACGGTGACCACGGCCGGGTGGTTGATCCGGGCGGCGGCGCGCGCCTCCGTCTGCGTACGGGCGAGCAGGACGGCCCGGTCCGCCTCGGCCACCCACTGAGCGGCCGTCAGCTCCTTCACGGCGACGGCGCGGTGCAGCACCTCGTCGTGCGCGCGCCACACCCGGCCCATGCCGCCGCGCCCTATGGATTCACCGAGCCGATACCGGCCGGCGAGGACCTCGCCCTGCATCTGATTCACGTTTCCCCGCTAATGTGTCGACCCGGTTCACACTAGGGATCAGATGCCACGCAAGGAACAGCAGGGGTGGCACAGAGACCGCACTGTGACGCTTTGTCGCGGGCTCAACCACCGTGGCGATACGTCGAGTACGCCTGCTGATACAGCCGTGTTACCTCGTCCCGCTCGGCCTCCGGGCCGCGCACCTGCACCACGTGGTACTTGCCGCCGATCACCATCGCGAGATTGCGGACGTACATCTCGCGCCCGTCGGAGCCCTGCCAGGTGAACTGCCCCTCGGCCATGGTCCGTCCGCCGACGTCGATGCTCTTCATGCCGCTCGACGTGGCCCACGTGGAGTCCCGGAACGGCTGCAACTCGTGCTCGTCCTCACGCTGGTACTTCATCGGGTCCTTGCCGTACGTGGCCGTGGAGTCGCGCCCGGGGACGACGATCATCTCGAAGGCGCCGTGCGCGTACACGACCTGCCCCCGCCCGTTCTTCCCCGTCCGCTGCCACCCCTTGGCGACGGCCACCTCGAAGCCCGCGGCGTCCTCGCGCAGAACGAAACCGGGGGCCACGTCGGACTGCGGCTTGGTGGAGGAAGGCGTCGAACTCCGTTTGCCCGCAGGCGATGTGGCGCTCTTCGACGGCTCCGGCGACGGCTTTCCGCGACTCTCCGACGAAGCGGAGGGCCCGGCCCCCGCGTTCTCCTGCTGGGCGCCCGCCGCCCCGGCCCCCGCGCCCTGGCCCGACTTCGGCATGAACACCATCGCGTACGCCACCGCGCCCACGAGCCCGAGCAGGATCAGCACCACCAGCCAGCGACCGAGCGATCTCGGACGCCGCTCACGGGGAGCACGCGCGGGACGCGGCGCGCGCTCAACGGCCCGGCCCCGCTTGTGCCGGCCGTGCTGTCCCGCGGCGGCCGGAGCCCGCACCCGGCGCTTGCGGACGAGCTCTCCCCTGCGGCGTACGACGGGCAGCCGGCCCGCATCGAAGGCGGGCGCGGGGATGACGTTCGCCCCGGCCTCCGGCTCCGGCGCGGAGCGCACCAACGACCGCAGCCAGCCGCGCAGTTCCTCGATGTCGAGCCGCTCGGTGGGGTCCTGGCGCAGCAGCGACTCGACGACCGGGCGCACCGGCCCGCACTCCTCCGCGAACGCGGGCGGCTCGGCGCACACCATCTGCACCAGCTCCGGCGTCGACTCCTCCGGGTACGGGGCGTGCCCCTGGACGGCGCGGAACAGCAGCGCGCCGAGGGCCCACAGATCGGTGGCGGGCCCGACGGGCGCCGCCAACTGCCAGTTCTCCTGCACCGGATAGGCCTGCTCGGGCGCCCACCGCTCGGTGACGGGCCCGACGACGGTCATCCGCACCTGCCGGGACCGCTCGGCCGAGACAGCCCCGCCGGCAACTCCAGCCCCGCCGGCGTTTGAGGCGCGGGGTCCGGGGCGGAGCCCCGAGTCGTGATCCCCATCGCCCTCGGGTATCAACTCCCGCCAGCGGGACGGCTGAACGGGCAACGCGGCACCCGACGGCGCCGCACGTCCCGCCACCGCCCCCGCGCGATACGCGGCAACCGCCCCGGCCCGCGCCGCCCGATAATCCCCCGCCTCCGGCACGGCCTCCGCTTCCCCGACGGAGTCCTCCGCCTCCTCCGGGAAGGCCGGCACCACGTCGTACCCGCACAACGCCTCCTCCGCCGCCCCGACGGCGAGCCCGGTCAGCATTACCCGCCCGTCGTCACAGACGAGCACGGTCCGCGCCGTGACGTTCCGGTGCACCCAGCCGTGCGCGTGCAGCGCCCGCAGCGCGGTGAGCACGTCGGCGGCGATCTCGGCGGCCCGGTAGGGGCTGAGCGGCCCACGGGCGAGCAGCGCCGACAGCGGCCGCGCCGCCACCAGTTCGCTCACGATCCACAGCGAACCGCCCTCGGCGAACACGTCGAAGACCTGGTCGAGTCGGGGGTGGTCGGGGATGCGCGCGGCGGCCTGCACGGCCTCGACGGCGCGCGCCACGGAGGGCTCGGCGGCCTCAAGCCCCGTATCGCCCCCGGGCCTGAAACCTTCCGGCAGTCCGTCCGCGTCAAGGACCTCCGCCTCGACGACCTCGGGCAACGGCACCTGCCGCACGAGGACTTCCTGCCCGCTGTACGTGTCGAAGGCCCGCGTCTCGGCCGAGGATTCGTACGCGTCGGAGGAGAGAACCGGCAGCCGATATCGGCCGGCGAGCACCCGCCCCGCGTACTCGTCCACGACGCCTCCCCCTGTTCCACCGGCTCTGCCGAGCGACTGCGCACGGTCCGCAAACATTCACGATACGTGCCACACGGCCCACTGGTTCAGGACTTGGGCTTGAACGTCTGTGTGAATGTCTTCCAGGTCGTCTTACGCTGCTCGCCGCCCCAGTCGGAGTCCTTGGCGGTGTACATCAGCCCGTATCCCAGCGAGCCGTTCACCACGGTCCCCCGGTCTATCGAGTGCCACTTCGTGCCGCCGTCGGCGTACGTGAACTCCCAGTCGGCCGTCTTCCAGTCCCGGTAGTCGACCGAAGCTATGCGCACCCGGTGGTACTGGGGGCGGCGCATGCCCCGCTCCTGGTTCTGCCAGTCCGCGACCGGATCGGACTTGGGGGAGGTGGTCCAGCCGACGAGCAGCCGCTGCCCGTCCGGCCCGGTGAAACGGGCCCCCGCCGCCTCCGTCCTGACGTACTTCCACCCCTTGGGCAGCCCGATCGAGAAGCCCTGGGAGTGCTTGTACGTCTCCTTGGCGGCCGTGCCCGACTTGCCCTCGGCGTCACCGCTCGGCGAGGTCGAGGCGCTCGCGCTCTCACCGGGAGACGCGGAGTCGCTCGCCGACGCGCTCCCGGAGGGCTTCTTGTCGTCGCCGGAGCCCTTGTCCTCGCCCTTGTCGGCGTCCTTGTCGCCGCTGCCGGCGTTCTTGTCGTCCGCGCCGGCCGTGGCGCCGGACGACGCGCCCTTGTCGCCGCCCTTCGCGTCCGCGCCGCCGCCGTTGTTCAGGACGAGGGCCAGGATGCCCGCGAGCACGACGAGCGCGACGACGAGCGAGCCGATGACGAGGTTGCGGCCGCGCAGCGCGTCCGCGAGGACGGCCGCGCCGCC